>JAGKXD010000171.1 GCA_021151525.1 Cellvibrionaceae bacterium
CACGAAGAATTCGACCCGCTGGAGATGGACCGCTACTCACAATTGCAGCAGCTGTCGCGCTCGCTGATCGAGTCCGCGTCTGACTTGATGGACCTGAAATACACCCTCGCGGATAAAACCCGCGATACCGAAACCCTGCTGCTGCAACAGTCGCGGATTAACACCGACCTGCAGGAAGGCCTGATGCGTTCGCGCATGGTGCCCTTCTCCCGCCTAGTACCCCGCTTGCGCCGTATCGTCCGTCAGGCGGCGACTGAGCTGGGCAAAGAGGTCGATTTCGAACTGGATAACGTCGAAGGTGAACTGGATCGTACCGTTCTGGAACGTATGGTGGCACCGCTCGAACACATGCTGCGTAACGCCGTGGATCACGGTATTGAAATGCCGGATGAGCGTATCGCCGCAGGTAAAAATCCTAATGGCCGTATCCTGCTCACCCTGGGTCGTGAGGGCGGCGATGTAATCCTGCGCCTGGTCGATGATGGACGCGGCATCAACCTCAAACGCGTGCGCGAAAAAGCGATTGAACGCGGTTTGATGGCGGCCGATGCGCAGCTTGCTGATCAGGATGTCATTCAATTTATCCTGCACGCCGGCTTCAGTACCGCCGAGAAGGTCACCCAGATTTCTGGCCGCGGTGTGGGCATGGACGTGGTGCACTCCGAAATCAAACAACTCGGCGGCGCCATGTTTATCGACTCCAACTGGGGTACCGGTACCGAATTCACTATCCGCCTACCCTTTACCGTATCGGTGAACCGCGCGCTGATGGTACAGATCGGCGACGATCTCTACGCGATCCCGCTCAACACCATCGAAGGTATTGTGCGCGTCAGCCCCTTCGAGCTGGAGCATTATTATCAAGACGAAAACGCCCGCTTCGACTACGCTGGCGAGCAGTATCTGGTGCGCTACCTGGGTAACCTCCTGGATTCCGCCGCCCAACCCAAACTGGACGGCCAATTGCTGCCACTGCCAGTGGTATTGGTGCGCAGCACCGAGCATACGGTGGCATTGCAGGTAGATCGCCTGTTAGGCTCACGTGAAATTGTAGTGAAGACCCTGGGTGCCCAATTCAGTGCAGTGCGCGGTGTATCCGGCGCCACCGTAATGGGTGACGGTAACGTGGTGGTGATTCTGGATCTGCATGCCATGATCCGCGAGCAGCTAGCCCTGGGGCAGCACGCTATCCAATTGGAACCACTTAAGGTATTGCCAGTTGCCGAAGAAGACCAAAGCGAAAAAACCATTATGGTGGTGGACGACTCGGTAACCGTACGTAAGGTAACCGGCCGCTTCCTGGAACGCGAAGGCTTCCGCGTGATCGCCGCCAAAGACGGGGTGGAAGCGCTGCAGTTGCTGCAAGACCACATCCCGGATGTGATGCTGCTGGATATCGAAATGCCACGCATGGACGGTTTCGAGGTTGCCAAAAACGTACGTACCAGTTCGCGCCTGAAGGATTTGCCGATCATCATGATTACCTCGCGTACCGGTGAAAAACACCGCGAGCGCGCGTTTAGTCTGGGCGTGAACAAGTACATGGGTAAACCCTATCAGGAGGATCTGCTGCTCACCAATATCCACGAGCTGCTGAAAAAATAAGGCGCCGCCATGCTTCGCCTGGGAATACTGGTGGATAACCCAGCCAAGCAACAGGTTCTGGCGCAGTTGATTGCCAAATCCGGCCATAAGCTGGCGCATCAACTGCTCTTGGGCCACGCCCGGGAGCTGGTAGATGATGAAAATCTGGACGCCTGGCTGGTGGACGTGGCCGAAGACTATGCCGATGAGCAACAGCTACTGGAAAACCTGTTCAGCCGCAGCCGCATCCCGGTCATTCTGAGTGATAGCAGCGAATTTACCGCTGGGTCAGAAGAGCACAGCGCCTGGCTAAGACGCACCAGCCTGCGCCTGCAACGCTTGCGCGGCGACATCAATCTGCAGCAGGCCGAGCCAGCGCAAGAGCTGTGGGTACTGGCTGCCTCTACCGGCGGCCCCGCCGCGGTAAAGCGATTTTTAGCGGCATTGCCCGGTGATCTGGGTATCGCCTTTTTGTATGTACAACACATAGATGCCAATCAGGCCGTGACCCTGAACCGCATGATGACCAACGCGGGCAGTTACCCGGCATTGGTTGCCAGCCAGGGGCTAGTGCTGGAGGCCAACAGCCTGACGCTGATTACCGCCAAAGATCCGGTAGAGCTACTCGGCAATGGCACCCTGATGGTCAACTATGGTCAAGCCTGGAAAGGCGATTACGCCCCTTCCATTGACCAGGTTGCGGCCAATGCGGCGCAGATTTATCGCGAACGCAGTGGTTTGATTATCTTTACCGGAATGGGCGATGATGGCGCCGCCAGTTGTCGCATCATGAAACAGGTCGGCGGGCAAGTCTGGGTACAAAGGCCGGACGATTGCACCAGCGATTCCATGCCAGTATCCGCCCTGGCCACCGGTTGTGTTGGATTATCGGGCACACCGGAATATCTGGCTAAAGCCTTGGCAAAACTGGTTGCCAAGCATCGCCTGACACGCGGTACCCGAGCACCCATCAGGGTTATTAAGAACGCAGCGCCCTAAATCGTCGCTACAACAATTGCAGATACAGAACAAACACAGGAAACACCATGAGAGCGCCCCAACGCATAGAAAAGAAAATCGAAGAAGTGGCGAGCCTGCTAATTCCACTGCAAGGGCGCATGCTGCTGGCACCCAACGTCACTGTGGCTGAAATCGTTCCTGTGTCCCAGGTAGTTCCCGTGCAAGACGCCCCGGCCTGGTACCTGGGCAACTGTAGCTGGCGCGAACAAACCATTCCCCTGCTCTCCTTTGAAGTGATGAATGGCGAGGAAAAACCGGGTGTCGTTAACCGCTCCCGCTTTGCGGTCATCAACACCACCGGGCAACATGACGCCCTGCCCTTTATCGCCATCCTTACCCAGGGCCTGCCGCGTTTGGCACGCGTGACCGAAGAAGAAATTACTGAGCGCGAAGACGCCGATAAAAAACCGTTCGAATTAATGCATGTCAGTTGGGCCGGTGAAGAAGCGATAATTCCCGATGTGGAAGCCATGGAGCGCGCCTTCCTCGATTATCTGCATTTAGATAACTAGGCCACACCTCGACAACCCACTATGTCTAACTCCCCCGAACTCATTGTCGAGGACCTCATCCCCGGCACCGGCAAAGCCGTTGTCAAAGGCGCCCTTATCACTACCCACTATACCGGCTGGCTCGAAGACGGCACCGAATTCGATTCCTCCCACCGCAAAGGTAAACCCTTCCAATGCGTAATCGGCACCGGCCGCGTCATCAAAGGCTGGGATCAAGGATTAATGGGTATGCAAGTCGGCGGCAAACGCAAACTCCAGGTCCCCGCACACCTTGCCTACGGCGAACGCCAGATCGGAGCGCTGATCAAACCCAATTCGAATTTGGTGTTTGAAATTGAATTATTGGAAGTTTTAACTCGGGATGATTAACCCCGCATCACGTAACAATAAAAGTTGCATAACTCGATTTCATAGATTACCTTTCACGTAACAAATTTAGTTACGTGAATTTGGCTGCGTTGCAGCCGAACCAGAGGTGATCCATGAAACGCGATTCCAGACTCTCGGGCGTGCTGCACGTCCTCCTGCATATGGCCGAAGTGGGAGCGCCCATGACCTCGGACGCCTTGGCGCAGATGATGAAGACCAATCCGGTGGTGATTCGCCGGGTGCTGGCGGGTTTGCGCGAGCACCAGTTGGTCTGCTCGGAAAAAGGCCACGGCGGCGGTTGGAAGCTGTGCCGCGATTTGGAAAGCATCACCCTCTTCGATATCTATCAAGCGCTGGATCAACCCACCTTGCTCGCCATGGGCAACCGCACCGAAGCGCCCGGCTGTTTGGTGGAAGAGGCGGTCAACAACGCGCTCAACAGCGCCTTTGCCGATGCCGAAGCCCTGCTGCTGGCGCGCTTTCGCGCCGTCACCCTCGCCCAGCTCAGCGCCGATTTCCACCAGCGCATGCAAGTGCGCGGCTTCTCCGGCACCCACGACCACAGCATCTTCCCCCCAGAATCCAGCAGCACCGAGGACTAAACCATGAATCATTCCTACGATGTGATCGTCATTGGCGGCAGCTACGCCGGTATGGCCGCCGCCCTGCAAATCGCCCGCGGTCGCCGCCAGATACTGGTGATCGATGGCGGTCTACGCCGCAACCGCTTCGCCGCCCGCTCGCACGGGTTTCTCGGGCAGGATGGCAAATCCCCCGCCGCCATTGCCGAGGATGCCAAGGCGCAACTGCTGGAATATCCCAACCTGACCTGGTTGCAAGCCATGGTCGATGCAGTAGAAAACACCGCCGCCGGTTTCGCTGTAACCACGCGCGACCAGCAAACCCTGAGCGCCAAGCGCTTGATACTCGCCACCGGCGTCACCGACCATCTCCCCGCCATCACCGGCATTCAGGATCGCTGGGGCACCAGCGTATTCCACTGCCCCTACTGTCACGGCTACGAACTGAACCAAGGCCCACTCGGCGTACTCGCCACCAGCGAAGCAGCCTTTCACCAAGCCATGTTGATTCCCGACTGGGGCCCAACCACCCTGTTCACCAATAACTGTTTCACACCCGACGATACCCAGCGCGCCCAACTCGCCGCGCGCGGCGTCACCATCGAAACCGAAAGTGTGACCGAAATTGCAGGCGAGCAACGGGCGGTAGTGAAATTGGCCAATGGGCGATTGGTTGAACTGGCAGGATTATTTGTCGCCTCCCTCACCCAGCCCTCCAACCGCATCGCTCAGGATCTCGGCTGCGAGATCGCCGAAAGTCCCGTCGGCTTCTACGTCAAAACCGACGAATTCAAACAGACCTCCATCCCCGGCCTGTTTGCCTGCGGCGACCTGGCGCGTCCCATGGGCAGCGTGACCTTCGCCGTAGGCGACGGCGCCCTCGCCGGCTTCGCCGCACACCGCTCGCTGATCTTTGAAGGCCACTGACATTTCTTCGCGTGTAATGCGATGTATTTCTCAAAATCCTTGGCTATAGTAGAAACTTGTGCCAGAAGATGGAAAAGGAAATACGCATGAATAACGACAGGATCTTAGCCACCGCACCCAAGGGGAAAACGCATGGCTAAAGATTGGCAACCCGATGAGCTATTGCTCACTCTGCATTTATATTGCCGAACGCCCTTCGGCAAATTGCACAACACCAATTCCGAGATAATTCAGCTCGCGCACGCTATTGGCCGCACGCCAAGCAAACCCCACCAACGGAATTGTGCTCTACGCACTTTACGATAAAGTCTTTAACCGTCACTTAATTTCGTTTGATGAAAATTTTAGGGTGGTGTTATCGGAGAAGATAAAAGCGCAAGCGAAGGATGAAATGGTGAAGATGTTTTTTTGGAGATTGCCGGGAAGGAGTTGGAAATGCCGTATAGGTTTAGTCTGGATACTAATACGATACGAAATCATTGAAATCAAATTAAAACGCAGAGTCCTCTTTGTGCCGAGACTGTGTCAAAACGCCTCCACAGCTCAAAACTATTTGTGCGGTAATTTTTTGAGAGTGAGGTAAACTTCACTACATTAATTTTCTCCAACAAGGATTCGACGGGGTGACGCCAGCAGCTACAGGAAGGCCTTCCTATCATCCGGCTGTTCTTTTAAAACTTTACGTCTACGGTTACCTCAATAGAATACAATCCAGTCGCAGGCTCGAACGTGAAGCGCAGCGCAATGTCGAATTGATGTGGTTGATTGGTCGCTTGGCACCAGATTTCAAAACTATCGCTAATTTCCGCAAAGACAATGGCAAGGCTATTCGCAAGGTCTGTAGCCAATTCGTTGTGATATGCAAAAACCTCAATCTATTTGCCGACACGCTTGTCACAGTTGATGGTAGTAAATTCAAGGCAGCCAACAATCGCGACAAAAATTTTACGAAGGGTAAAGTAGATTTACGGATGAAAGAAATTGAATCCAGCATCAATCAATATCTGAAAGATCTTGAAACAGCGGATCGCCATGAGCAGGAGATTAAGCAGCATCGCACGGTAAGGCTTCAGGAAAAAATTGCCAAGCTTAAAACGCAAATGAAACAGCTGTCTGCAATTAAAGAGCAGCTCAATGATGCCCCGGATCACCAGATATCTTCAACTGATCCCGATGCTCGTTCAATGAGATCACGTGGCAGTGGTGTTGTTGGTTATAACGTGCAAACCGCAGTAGACAGCAAAAACCATTTGATTGTTGCTCATGAGGTGAGCAATGAAGCTAATGATCGTGACCAGCTATTTAATATGGCTAGCAAAGCCCGCGAAGCGATGGGTGTAGAGCAGCTCACCGTTATAGCTGACCGAGGTTATTTCAAAAATATTGAAATTCTGGCCTGTGACAATGCCAACATAAAAGCAATTGTTGCAAAAAGTGTGACTTCGAATGCGACAGCAGATGGGCGGTTTGGCAAAGACGACTTTATTTACGATGCAAAGGCTGATGTCTATCATTGTCCCGCAGGACAGCAACTTATCAGACGTATGACCACAATAGAGCGTGGAGGAACCATGCACAGGTACTGGACAACAGTTTGTAAAAATTGTCCATTAAAAAGCCAATGCACGCCAAGTAAGGAACGCCGTGTAACTCGCTGGGAAAATGAAGCCGTGTTAGATGAAATGCAAAAACGCCTTGATCAATTTCCAGCAGCGATGCGCATTCGACGAGAAACAGTTGAGCATCCCTATGGCACCATCAAGTCCTGGATGGGAGCACAACACTTTCAGATGAAGACGTTAAAACATGTTTCCACGGAGATGAGTTTGCATGTGCTAGCGTATAACATGAAGCGTGTGATGAAAATTATTGGTATTGATTCATTAATAATGGCATTAGAGGCCAGATAAGGCCTTTAACGTTTTATACGGCGGATATTTGCAGTTGTATAAGGTCGATTTAGAAATAAAAAAAATTAAAAACGTCGTCCAAAAAAGTAATTACTAAATTAGCCCCAACGCTAGCTTCTTTTGTTTAAATGGCTGCGCGAATAAAAAATTAATCATTGTGGGTATTTTTGGGTTTTTACACAGTCTCTGCCCGGTCAGTCATATGCTTGCAGTAACTAATTGAGGTTGTTTGTGCTATATAACTCCATAAGTAATTCAGCGTGGTAGTTAATTCTTTGATTTGCCACGAGATAAATTATTGTGAGGCCATCTAATTTTTTGGAGTTAACGGTATTACACCACATTATTTGGGATAACGTTCTGTGGGTTATATAGTTGGTGCAATTCAATAAAATGTTAGACTAATAGTATTTCGCACACTTCAGAAGGAAGAATAATTTGAGCATTGAGTTTCTAAAAACCGACTATGACAAAGTAAGTTACCTTGCAAATTTGTTAACTGCGAGGGCCACGGGACTTGCTGCTGAAAATAGAGAATTTGAAATATTGCGTCAAGAATTGCTAAGTAATAAAAATCTCGAACCACATCTACCCCAATGGCTTCGTCAACATAGAAACTTGGACTCATTCTGGGGTTTTATTCAGCCAAAATTCAAAAGTTATGCAGAGCGGAGAACCTACCTTTCTGAACAATTTACTCCACTCCTTGATTTGCTTGAATTTGGGCAGCCCACACCTAAAAGTCCAACTCAAAATACAGCACCTCAACCTAAGCCTGTTGCAAGAAATAAGAGAAAAGTATTTATTGTTCATGGTCGAGACAACGAAGCTAAGCAAGAAGTAAGTCGATTTATTGAAAAAATTGGACTGGAAGCAATTATTCTGCATGAACAGGCCAGCTCTGGAATGACTATCATAGAAAAAATTGAGCATTATTCAAATGATGCCGACTTTGCTCTTGTTTTATACACCCCCTGCGACCAAGGAAGAGGTTTTCATGAATCACATCTACCGCCGAAAAATAGAGCAAGGCAAAATGTAGTTCTAGAGCATGGCTATTTCATGGCTAAATTAGGAAGGGAAAATGTGTGTGCTCTTGTGAAAGGGGAAATCGAAACACCTAATGACATTAATGGTGTTGTGTACGTGAATTTAGACCCTTTTGGCGCTTGGAAGAACGAGGTTGCAAAAGAATTGAAAGCATGTGGTTATACAATTAAAAGTGTATTTTAAAAATGAAAAATCCTAAAAAGTAATCAAATGGATGGTTTTTAATTTCCCTTTATGCCATTTCACTTTGCTTCATTTGATAGCAAAAGTGCAGCTTAAAAACCACCATTTATCATGGTATTAGTTACCAAATCACTAACACCATAGGAAAGTGCGAGAAGTAAAATTGTCAATATTTATCCCACCAAATATAAAAGTAATCGTTGAGGGTGAAAGAGGAGAGGTGAAGCACTCCCAAGGGCTTTCAGATTATTTACGAAAACCCTCTATTGATTTACAGATGGCAACATATGGCAGTACGCTGCTAGACGTGTTGATTGAAGAATCCTATATTTCAGAGGATTTGGAGTTAAAACAGATATTTACTGGTGACGCCCATGCAGATGCAACAAGACTAATTGGAAGCATCGCTGAATCGTTAGTCGTAAATTTATGTAACTCGCATCCAGAAGTGAACAGAACTCTTGGAATGTATGCTCGATTCGGTCAACGGCCTCATAAAAAACTAGATGACTACGTAGCAGTAGCGACAGGCTCGATGAGGGCCAAAAACGAGTTCCCTCAGCACTATAATCCATGTGATACACAAAGAGATATAATTTGGGTCGAAAGAGACAATACTGAGAATCAACTTCTATGCATTAGCCCAAGTAACAATGTGGGAGCTAAGCCTGCTGGGTTGCAAATAAAAGCTAGTCATGATGGTGTTAGGTATGTAGTATCAAATATCAAAGACTACCACTACCCTGTGTTGTATTTTGACTTGAATGGTGATTGGGGTGAGGTGCAAAAAAAAGTTTCTCAACACCACTTCGCCACTCTCGTTAACCCAGACGAAATTCAGCACGAAATTAAAAACACTCTCAAAGGGTATTTTGATATCGTTGTTGCTTTGCTTAGAAAAGAAATTTCAATAAACCGAGTTATCCAAGAATCCAGATGGAAAGCTGACTCAATTATTCCAACAGGTATTGATGCTGCTGAAACTACAATTGAATCAAAGCTCATACTTCCATCCTATTTACGATGACAGCAACTTAAAAACCACCATTTATCGCGGCGTTGGGCGAAAAAAACACTTCAATTTGAGAGGAAAAATGAAAACAAGAATAATATATTTACTGATATTGTTTGTAATATGGTGCCTCGCAACATGGGCCATGATGGACGCTCCAACAAAACTTGAATCATTGAGGTTCATTGTTATTTCCCTGGGAGGTTATGGTGTCATATCTTCTACGCTCCTAAATATTTGGAATGCACTGGAGGCATCTAAGAACATCACTGACAAAATTTTATTTGATAAAAATGAAAACTCTTTCAAGTACTTTGAAAGATGGGATAATCAGAGCTTAAAAGAAGCAAGGGATCTAACAAGAGAAATAAAAAAGGCAAAAAGCGCCATGTCAGATGACGATCTTCTAAAAAAGATTCAAGGGTGCGAGTCAACAGAGAGATCTGTAATTACAATGTTTAATTTTTGGGAGGAAATTTACAAGTCTATCGTTACAAATCGGGTAAATTCTGAAATTTTAAAAGAAGCATTTAGCGGTGTTTACTGCGACATGTATTTAAGGTTCAAAGTTTGGAGAGAAGACAAAAAGAAAAATAATGATAATGCTCAAGGAATGAATGCATTGGATGAGCTGAATAAATTATGGAGCTAAACTCGCCCAACAATCGATTGTGAGAAAAATTTCTTTAATTGGCACTCAAACTGGTAATTCGAGCAGACAATAGGACTGCACCAACTTCCGCTTCTGGCCGAAAACAGAAATTGTTTTTAAATGTCTTTTACCCGTTCGTAAAAACCAAATCCACCACAGAGAAAAATGACTAAACTCACCAACCTCGATATCCACTACGAAGAATTCGGGGCTGGTAAGCCGCTGATACTTTTGCATGGGTTTGGGGGTTGTACGCAGAATTGGTATCCGTTTGTTGATGCGTTGGCGCAACACTATCGGTTAATTCTGGTGGATTTACGCGGGCATGGTTATTCCACTAATCCCGATAATTTGTTTACGCACAAAGCTGCCGCGCAGGATGTTTTTCAATTGTTGCATCACTTGGAAATACATTCTTTTTCTGCAATGGGAATGAGCAGTGGTGGTATGACGCTGCTGCATATGGCGACCAGCCAGCCCGAGCGGATTGCGGCGATGGTGTTAGTCAGCACAACCACGCATTTCCCCGCGCAAGCCCGCGCCATAATACGCAACGCGTCATTGGCGACTATGCCGCGCCCGGTGCAAGAAATGTATCGCGCCTGCGCAACGCGGGGCGATGGGCAGATTCAACAACTCATTGCCCAGTTCAACGCCTTGGCCGACAACAACGAGGATATGAATTTTACCGAGCAGGATTTAGCGCCCATTCGCGCCCGTACGTTGATTGTCCTTGGCGATAATGACCGTTTCTTCCCTGTTGATATTCCGCAGGCTATGTATCGCGCCATTCCCAATTCCGAATTGTGGCTAATCCCCGGCGGTGATCACGCTGTTATTTTTGAGCCTGCCATTGGGTTTGCTGAAAGAGCGCTTGGGTTTTTGAAGGGGAATTCAATTGCCTGATTTAGCATTTATATAATCGGATAGATGGTCATGTTGGGGTTCGTTCCTCACCCCAACCTACGTTTAGGTGTGAGTTATTTTTGAATTGAAAATTGCGAATTCTGCCTCTAACCGCTGCGCAGTGTTCGTGTGATTTTTTGATCTGAGTATTTCAATTACACACTCCGCGGTACACAAACCTCCGTCCGGCTGATTGCGCCTTAGTTTATACCGGGAAATCGTCTGAGTTTTAAACTGGGCTTTAGGTAAGTTTTTTAAATAGGGGCTTTTGTTAAACATTTTGCGAGCTTCTTGCCAAGTGGCGTCTAACAAAATGATATTTTCAAAGGATTCTATCGGTTCAGCAGCATCGTCGGCGGGATAAAGCAAGACCACATTTTCACTATGGATTGCATCCAGCAAAGACGGATCAGGAGAGTTTCTCGCCCAAATAATTCGCTCTACTATTTCCGGTGCAAGACTCGCTGCCAATGCGCCCGTATTAGATCCGCGCAACAACTCGCGTTCATGTGTGAGTAGAAATATTTTCATTGGAAATGTATTTAGCATTCACGCAAATAAAACGCACGTTTAGCTGCGGTAGATTGTTTCAATCAGGTGAAAACCAAACTGCGTTTTGATCGGGCCATGAACTACATTGGTAGGCAACTTAAAGACCACGTTATCAAATGCTTTTACCATTTGGCCCGGGCTAAACTCTCCCAGATTGCCGCCTTTTTTAGCTGAGCTACAGCTCGAATATTTTTTTGCCATAGCACCAAAATCGGCACCCTTAGCAATAAGCTGTTTGATCTTCTCCGCTTCCTCTTTCGTTTTTACCAAA
>JAGKXD010000067.1 GCA_021151525.1 Cellvibrionaceae bacterium
AATTAAATCTTGCTGGCGAGTAAATTCATAATCATTTAATAAAATACTTTGCCAAAATTTTTCAGATTGCTCATTCAACGAAAGCGAAGGCTCACGCAACTCAGCTAAAAGCGCCGCTTTATTTTCGGCGAAATTTTCCGTTAGATTTGCGCCAGAAGTTATTAAGAAGTTACTTATTTCATCAGCCAAGGTTGATGCATTTACATTCGGTGATTGCACCACAAAAAAACTGCCTTCGACATTTCTAATGGGCATAGGAAACACTGATACTATATAACCCAATTGTTTTTCTGTACGAAGTTGATTGAAAAAGCGCGGCTCTAATATTTGCGTTAGCAACTGCATGTGCGCAGCATCATCCATATAAGGCGCTAATGCCTGTATGTATAACTCAACAGCACGATCATTGTGTTCGAGCGGGTAGACATATAACCAAGATTTATTATCTTTATTCTCAGAGCGCAAAACTTTTGCCAACTGTGGCAAACGCTTGGAGGTTTTCTTCAGCAGTTGATGCTCAATAATTGCAGAAAGCTTAATAGCATCTTGCGGATATAAATTACCGTAAAACAAGGTTTCCAGTTTTGCGCCGCGCAATATTTCTGCCGAAAACTGATTAAATTGCTCAAACGACGTTTTCTGCAGCGCATCTATATATTCCTTTACGCCCCAATAAGGCAAATACTGCAAGCGCGGTATTTTTTTTGCGAGTACAGTGTAAGGTAGATTCTTATCTTCGTTGCGCCACTCGCGAATCAAATCATCTTTTACTGTATCGAATCGCGCTTGTAAAAATACAGGCTGGCCTATAGCAGCAAGGATTTTGTTCATTAATAAACTTTGTTTATCGGTGTAACCTGCAACATTTACTTCCAAACCGCGAGAGTTCGCTTTTACACTAAACGTCAAACCAGCCAAGCTAGCTGGGTAAGCATATTCATTCAGCTGATCAGTAATTAAAGCGGTAAACAATTGCGTGCGCGCCGTATTTTCGAGCGAACTATTTAGCACCGGCAATTTAAAACGGAAATTTAACTCTGCTTTAGGCGAGCGGAATTTTTTATCTTGCAGAAACCAAAGTTTTAAATCTTCATTATTAATGAGCAGCACCGGAACATTCTTACCCGACTGACCTTCGGCGACCGGCAACATAGAGGGTGTTTTCAATACGAGATTTTTGGGAATAAAAATATTGCGTTCAGGGAGCCAAAGTTTTTGGTGATACATAGGCTTGAGATCAAGAATTTCTGGAATCCCCGGCTTTGCGGCGTATGCGGTATTGTAGAAACTGGAGCTAATCGCCGTTGTTGCCTCAGGCGCAACTAGCGAGATCATCACGTTATCTTTATTTAAATAACTCAAGGCTTGCTTGATAAGACTATCGTCAAACTGAGTGTAAGCATAATCACCCCAGAGCACATCTTGCGCGGAATAATTTTGCATTGATTGAGCCAGCTCCACAACAGAATCTATAGCCGTCGATTTATCGCGGAAGCGATAATTCAGCTCGGCGAGTTGTTGCATTTCACTAAAACGCCACTCAGAAACACCACGTGCAGCCATAGTTTTCAGGTAATCAAATACCGCTGATACAATTTGATCTTTGGCTTTGGCGCCTTCTTTAGTCAGCTTTATGGATACGCCAAAGAGCGCCTCGTGACGACTGCGATACAACTCCCCCGCCGACAACGACTCTGCCCAACCTAAACTTTTCAATAGTGCAAATAAACTGCCTGTACCTTCATTACCTAAAAGATGCCCCAAATACATTAAGGGTTTTGTTTTGTATTGATCAGAATAATTGGGCACTGGAAATGCTAGGGTAAGTTGGCGTATTTCTTTAACAGGCTTTAAGCTCAAACTTAAAGGCAAGGCTTTTTGAACAAACAAGTTCGGATAATTGCTAGCAATCGTGCGATTTTTATTGGGAATTTGCGCAAAGCGCAACTCAACCATTTTTTGTAATTCGTCAAGTTTACGGTTGCTAAGAACAACCAATGTCATCAGGTTAGCTGAATAGTTGTTTTGATAAAAAGCTAGCAAGTCATCGCGAATACTATGCCCGTCCCTATCGGCAAGCGTATCCAAACTACCTACCGAAAAAGTAGCTGCAGGATGCTCAGGGTTAAACAAGCTGCGATATACATCCCACTCACGTCGCTCATCATCATTAATTTTGGCGAGATACTCTGCATTGACCGCATTTTTTTCGTGATCAACATAATTTGCATCAAATAAGGGAGAGATAAAAAATTGTGCGAAGCGATCTAATGCAGGCTCGAGCGATGCGTGCTCTATGTCGAAAAAATAATTGGTATTTTCTTCTGCGGTGTAGGCATTATTGCTGCCGCCATGTTGACTGATGAAATCTTGATATTCATCTGCAGCGGGATATTTTTCGGTACCTAAAAACAACATGTGCTCTAAAAAGTGCGCAATACCCGGGCGCTCTTTCGGATTTTGATGACTACCGACATGAACATTTAATGCCGCTGCCGATTTTTCAGCTGCGGGATCTGACACTAACAACACACGTAAACTATTGCTGAGCGTTAAATAACGGTAATCGCGGTTATCGTTTTCGCTTTTACTGACAGGTGCAATTTTTGTTGCAGCAGCATGCTGTGCCTGCACACAGGTCGCCATCAACAGCGCACATAAAACCACTGCATGCCGACACCAGAAAAGTTTCAACGGCAAATTCAGCATTCAATCATCCAACGAAAAACGTTTAGCATAGATTCTCTCTGTAAACCTAACGCGATTACTCAAGACTGTTTACGAATCAGGAAACAATAATAGTCATCCTGCTGGTAAAAGCCTTCCAACACTTGCCCTGTTAACTGCACAAAAGATACAAAGTCTTTTAAGGAGCCTGCATCTGTTGATAACACTCGAATTAATTCACCTGCCGCCATATTGCGCAGGCCTTGCTTGGCCTTCAGTAAAGGTAAGGGGCATGCCAACTGGCGTGCATCCACTTCCACGCTGACCTCGCAACTTATAGTCAGCGTGGATTCTACTACCTTTAAGGCCTCAGGGATGCTTGCTTCACTCGTTTTCAAAACCACACCTTCACCATTAGCCGCTTTCACAGCCCAACCAAAGGACGCTAAATTAACGCAGAACGATGTTAAATCACAGGTTTGGTTACGAACTAATGCGGATTTTAGCGCTCAAAGCTGCTTGCGTTAGATAGCCAGAAAGCTACAAAAACGCTAGAGTGCGCCGCCAAACCATGCATTTGCGCCTTATACCATTGGGAGTTTTTACGCCGTGAACCAACTTTTCCGACAGCTAGTTATCGTGTGTAGCCTAAGCGCCTACACAGCTGCCGCCTTAGCCACGTCCAACGACATTGAACTTCCCGTATTGGGCGATACTAGCTCTGCAATGATATCCCCGGTACAAGAAAAAGCTCTTGGCCAACGTGCACTCAAATATTATCGCAGCCAAGTGCCTACATCCTCAGATCCTTTGGTTATCGACTATCTCGAAAACCTGATTGACCGCCTACTGCCCTACAGCCAAATTGAAGACAAGCACATAGATTTGGTGGTCGTTAAAAACGATACACTCAACGCCTTCGCCATTCCCGGCGGCATCATAGGTATGCACACGGGTGTATTCAACTATGCCAAAACCGAAAACCAACTCGCCGCTATCATCGCCCACGAAATGGGTCACCTGAGCCAGCGCCATTATGCGCGCCACCTCGAGCAGCAAAAAAACATGATGATGCCTATGATTGCCGGAATGTTGGCAGGCTTGGTATTAGCTGCAAATAGCAATGGTGACGGCGGCATGGCCGCGATTATGGCGACCCAAGCTGCGACCGAGGCCGCCGCGTTACGCTTTAGCCGCGAGAACGAACAGGAAGCCGACCGCATTGGCATGCAAACCATGTATCAAGCCAAGCTCGACCCTTACGCGGCTTCTGATATGTTTGAAGAAATGTTGCACGCGACCCGCTCAAGCCGCCGCCCACCAGAATACTTATTGACTCACCCGGTTACCGAGCGCCGCGTGGCCGATGCCCGCAACCGTGCTATGGCGCACCCTCGTATCGCCTACCCTGACAATATTGAATTCCAGCTGATGCGTTCACGTATCAGGTTCGAACTGGAAGAATCGCCCCAAACCGCCATCAAGCGCTTCAAGAATGAGCTGGATGGCGACAATTTATCGCCTGATGCCAGCCGCTATGGTTTAGCCATGGCCTATTCAGCTGCTGGCCAATTTGATGCTGCCCGAGCCACATTAAAGCCCCTGCTCGACAAGGACCCAACCCGTGTCACTTACCTAATCATGAGCGCCGATATAGATGTAGCGGCCGAACGATTCAAACCCGCGCTTGAGTTGCTCGAAGCCCAATTGAAACTCAATCCGGACAGTTACCCATTAAATATCCGCTTTGCCGAAGCCAGCATGAAAGCTGGTCGCTACAAAGAAAGTGCCGAACTGCTAGAGCGCTACTCTCGCAAGCGCAAGAACGACGATTACCTGTGGTATTTGCTCGCTGAGGTGGACGGCTTGAACGGAGATATCTTGGGCGTACATGAATCACGTGCCGAGTATTTCATTGCCAATGGCATCTACGACAAAGCCCAAATCCACCTGCGCAACGCTATTAAACTCGCCAAAGGCCAATTCCAGCGCACCGCGATTTTGGAAGAGCGCCTTAAATACGTAGAGCATGAAATGCTGGAAATGCGCAGCCAATAACCGATCTTTTAGGGCTCAACCTAAACTTGAGCCCTAAAATCATCAAACCACCGCTAAAAGACTCTCTCGCACTCAGATTCGCGCAAACTAATTTTTCAACCTAACGCCAAATATGGTAACTTGGGCGCCCCTTTTACAGCGCCTTGTTTTCAGTGAAATCAAGGTTTTGGCTAAAGCCCGCTGTGTTGCAGATTTCGTTTTAAGTGGAGTGCCAGTTATGGCTGTAGATCGTTCCGATATCGCAAAACTCGCCAATTTAGCGCGCATCGCCATCTCTGAAGAGGATGCCGACCAAGTTGCAAACCGCATTTCTACTGTGCTCGCTTTGGTTGACCAATTGCAAGCCGTAAATACCGATGGCGTATTGCCCATGGCACATCCTTTAGATGCAGTACAACGCTTACGCGCGGATGTTGTGACCGAGCCAAATGAGCGTGAGCTTTTTCAATCGATTGCTCCCGCCGTACAAGATGGTTTGTATTTGGTGCCACAGGTTATTGAATAACTACTACTGAATTTTGTATTAACTGCTTATTGAATTTATTTGGGAGTCGTCATCCTCGCGCAGCGGGGATCCAGTCGTTAAAAAAGCCGTCTTTTGAACCTTATTGGTAAAGCAAAAGCTGGATCCCCGCTACGCGAGGATGACGACGCCCTTCTTCAGGAATTTTTGAATGCATCAGTTAACCATTGCCGAGCTTGTAAAAGGTCTACGCAACAAAGACTTTTCCAGCGCTGAAGTCACTCAGCATTATCTTGACCGCATCGCGCGCCTCGATAAAGTTTACAACTCCTACATCACTACGACTCCTGCACTCGCACTCGCGCAAGCAGCAGCAGCAGATAAACGTTTAGCGGCAGGTAATGCTCCCGCACTTTGCGGCGTACCCATCGCGCACAAAGATATTTTTTGCACCATCGGCGTTCGCACGTCATGCGCATCGAAAATGCTCGATAATTTTATCGCGCCTTACAACGCAACTATCGTAGAAAATTATTTGGATTCTGGCGTAGTCATGTTGGGCAAAACCAACATGGACGAATTCGCAATGGGTTCTTCTAATGAGACTAGCTATTACGGTCCGGTAAAAAATCCTTGGGCAACTGATTGCGTTCCCGGCGGCTCATCTGGCGGTTCTGCTGCGGCAGTTGCCGCGCACTTGGCTCCAGCGGCAACCGCATCAGATACTGGCGGCTCTATTCGTCAACCAGCTGCTCATTGCGGATTAACGGGCATCAAACCTACTTATGGCCGCGTATCGCGCTGGGGAATGATCGCGTTTGCATCGAGCTTGGATCAAGCCGGTATTTTGTCGCGCACAGCAGAAGATGCTGCGATTTTATTGAACGACATGGCGAGCTACGACACCAAAGATTCCACCAGTGTGGATCGCGATGTGCCCGACTACACCGCAACACTAAATGATTCGTTGAAAGGTTTACGCATCGGTGTACCGAAAGAATATTTCGGTGAAGGTTTAAATCCTGAAACGGCTGCACATGTTGAAGCTGCAATTAAAGTTTACGAAAGTTTGGGCGCAACTATTCACAGCATCAGCTTGCCACACACAGGCTTATCTGTGCCAGCTTACTACGTCATTGCACCCGCAGAATGTTCTGCAAACTTATCGCGTATGGACGGTGTGCGTTACGGCCACCGCTGCGAAAATCCAAAAGACTTAAATGACCTTTATATGCGTTCACGCGCTGAAGGTTTTGGCGATGAAGTGAAACGCCGCATTCTCGTTGGTGCTTACGCCTTGTCTGCCGGTTATTACGATGCTTATTACAGCAAAGCGCAAAAAGTTCGCCGCTTAATCAAGCAAGATTTTGTTGATGCCTTCCAAAGTGTTGATGTTATCCTCGGCCCAACTTCACCATCGCCTGCATTCCAATTCGGTTCAAAATCGAAAGATCCGGTTGCCATGTATTTGGAAGATATTTACACCATCGCCACCAATTTGGCTGGCCTGCCCGGCTTATCAATCCCCTGTGGTTTCGTGGACAGCAAACCAGTTGGCTTGCAATTGATCGGCAATTTCTTCGCCGAAGCGCAATTACTAAATGCAGCGCATCAATTCCAGCAAGTAACCAACTTCCACCAACAAACTGCCCCTGGCATTGAGTAAGGAGTCATTACTATGCAATGGGAAACCGTAATCGGGTTGGAAGTTCACGTACAACTCGCCACCAAAACTAAAATTTTCTCTGGTGCCAGCACTGCTTTTGGTGCTGAACCAAACACGCAAGCTTGCGCCGTTGATTTAGCATTGCCTGGCACCTTGCCTGTCGCTAACGAAGAAGCATTTCGTTTTGCCACCATGTTTGGCTTGGCTGTGAATGCAGAAATCGGCAAGCGCTCAGTATTCGAACGTAAAAATTATTTTTATCCTGATTTACCAAAAGGTTATCAAACCACTCAATTAGCCGAGCCAATTGTTGGCGCAGGTTTTGTGGATCTCGAATTAGGTGAAGGCCGCACCAAACGTGTTCGCATTCACCACGCGCATTTGGAAGAAGATGCAGGCAAATCTTTGCACGAAGATTTTGCGGGCATGAGTGGAATCGATTTAAACCGCGCAGGCACTCCACTGATTGAAGTTGTAACTGAGCCCGATATGCGCAGCGCTGAAGAAGCCGTTGCCTTCGCAAAAAAATTACATTCAATCGTTACATCATTGGAAATTTGCGATGGCGAAATGAGCCAAGGCTCAATGCGTTTTGACGTAAACATTTCTGTGCGCCCCAAAGGCCAGGAAAAACTCGGCACGCGCACCGAAACAAAAAACTTAAACTCATTTAAGTTTATGGAAGAAGCGATTGAGCTGGAAGTTGAACGCCAAATTGATGTACTGGAAGACGGCGGAAAAATCAAACAAGAAACTCGCCTCTACAACGGCGATACCAAAAAAGCGCGCTCCATGCGCAGCAAAGAAGACAGCAACGATTACCGCTACTTCCCCTGCCCTGATTTGTTGCCAGTAATTATCGACGATGAATATATCGAATCTGTTCGCAAGCAAATGCCAGAATTGCCCGAAGCTAAACGCGCACGTTTTGTAGAGCAATACGGTTTAAGCGATTACGACGCAGGTCAAATCACTATGGATAAATTTGTTGCCACTTATTTCGAGGCCGCAACAAAAATCTCTGGAGAAGCAAAATTAACAGCTAACTGGATTATGGCTGACTTGGGGGCGTACTTAAATCGTACCGAACAACGCATTGATCAATCACCTGTAACACCTGAATTGCTTTCCGGTTTGGTGGTGCGCATTAAAGATGGAACCTTGTCGAGCAAAATCGCTAAGCAAGTTTTTGAAGCTATTACCAATGGCGAAGGCGATGCAGACACCATTATCGAAACCAAAGGTTTAAAACAAGTTTCTGATACTGGCGCACTGGAAAAAATTATTGACGACATTCTCGCGGCAAACATGGCACAAGTGGAAGGTTACCGCGCAGCGGCTGAAGACAAGCGCGCCAAAATGCTTGGATTCTTTGTTGGCCAGGCGATGAAAGCATCGAAAGGCCAAGCGAATCCGCAAGCGCTAAATGAATTGTTAATTAAAAAATTGAATGGTTAAGAGCCCATCCCTCGTTTTTGAGAGGGCGTAAAACAAAATAGAGAATCAATATGAGCTTACGCAAAGACAAAGAAAAAGTATTGGGCGAAATTTTCGACGAAGCACGCATCGCCACCTTTCTAGAATACCCTGCCCCCGCTGGAGCAAATGCAGATTTCCATTTACTGGAAAAAGCCTACCGCGGCATGCGCGGCGAAAACTTCGCAACTTTTGTTAAGTTATTCACTGCAGCCGGTCATGATTTAAATGCCGTTGGCGCAGAAGGGAAAACATTTTTGCAGACCGTAAAAGCTCACCGCAACGGTGAGGAATATGTAATCGCACTGGAATCTGCTGGCGCAAAATAATTTTAACTTTACATAAAATAAAAAAGGCAGTCAGATTGGCTGCCTTTTTTATTTTGGGTTAGTCATTATTTTTAACAACAACCCCTCGACTATTTGTATCACGATTTTCAGCAATCGGCCGATCTTCGATTGCACTGCCTACCGACTTAGCCAAACGATCATAGAGCACCACGTTCACTGACGCAGCTAAATTCATACAACCAATGGTGGGAATATAAACCACATGATCGCAAGCATCCAAAATCGCCTGAGATAGCGAACCATCTTCGGGCCCAAAAATATAAAAGGCTTGTTCAGGGTGCGCAAAATGCATCAAAGGAATTGCACCTTCAACCAATTCTACAGCAACAATTTTGACGCTTTCAGGAGCGACGGAGATTAAATCGTCAGTATGTTTTAGCGGAATTTTTTCATGGCTATTTTTGGTGTCGGTGAAAAATTGCCGCGCACGATCAAAGCGAGTACCGGTATAAAATACTTTATTCGCCTCATAGCAACCCGCTGCACGCATTACCATGCCGACATTTTCAGGGCTTTTCGGATTAACAAGCCCAATATAGGCAAAAGGTTTACTCATTTATTTCACACTCATACAACGAAAACTAACTTGCTTCTAAATAGCGAGATTTGGCAAGAGCAACAAATTGATCAAAAGGAAGTGGGTGGGAGAAATAGAAACCTTGGTACTGAGTACAGCCCAAGTCCTTGAGGCACTGCAATTCTTCTTGCGATTCCACACCTTCAGCCAGAATATCCATATCCAAATTTTCCCCTAACGCGATTATCATTTTAGCAATAGAACGATTCTCTTCGTCTTTATGAATATCACGCACAAAGTTACGATCAATCTTTATCAAGTTTGAGGGTAAACGGCGCAAATAAGTTAGGGATGAATAACCCGTACCGAAATCATCAATTGCACAATCAACACCTATATCATTCAGTTGAGTAATCAGATTCATCGCATCCTGTATGCGGCTAATTAAAATATTTTCTGTTATTTCAATAGTCATTTGCCCTGCATTAACTCCTGAGGTTTTTATTGCACGACAAATGTTTTCGAAAAAATTTTCCTGCCCCAACTGTTTTGCACTAACGTTAATAGATAACTTTTTAAAACTATCCGGCAAACCCGCTTCTTGCAATATCTTTAGCTGGCGACATGACTCATGCAAAACCCAATCCCCTATTGCCAGAATCAGCTCGCTATCTTCAGCAATTGGAATATAAACGTCGGGAGATTCTTGCAAACGCTTGGGATTATTCCAGCGCAACAGAGCTTCAGCACCAATAATCTGATGCTCGAAATCATACTGCGGCTGATAGTAGAGAACAAATTCGTTATTCTTGAGCGCATTTTTTAACTCAGCCACATAAACAGAACGCATATTGAGCTTTTCAGACATGCTTTCCGCGTAGCGTATCGCCACACGCTGCCGCAGCATTTTCGCTTCATACATGGCAAGGTCGGCATGTTTAATGACATCACATGAAGAGCTATTTGCAACAGGGAATATTTCATAGCCCATACTGCAACTAAGGTTATAAACCAAATCACCTATACTAAAAGGCCCCTCGATAATATCCAAAATACGTATAGCAGTACGATTTACAATCTGCTCAGCAACTTGTTCATACTCACCAAGATCCGGCAACAAAATAATAAATTCATCGCCACCAAATCGGGCAACTGTATCTTTTCCACGTGTAATACTGATTAAACGATCAGCAACTTCCTTTAAAATTTTATCGCCAACATCATGCCCCATCACATCATTAATTGATTTGAACTGATTAAGATCAATGAAAATCAGCGCCCCAAATTTATTGTTTTCCAGACAATACGCAATTGATTTTTTAAGATTTTCAGTCAATGTTCTGCGGTTATACAGTTGGGTCAGCTCGTCGTGAGCGGCTTGATGGGCGATTGTATTTTCTGCCAGACGTCGCGCAGCCATTTCTTTAGCCAAAGATTGATGCGCAAGGCACGCATAACAACTTAGCGAAAATTTTTTTAAAATGGGTTGCAGCGATTTTTGGATCGTCAATTCAATTTCTGTAATACTTTCAAATACAATAACACCGTGACCTGGAATTGAGAAACTTTGATAGAACTTCCCATCGATATGTACCACCGATGAAAATTCATTTGATTCAAAGTGCCTTTTGACAATATCCGCCAACACTTTATTTTCAGCCCAAGGTTTACCCAAGAATCGCAGAGGAATACTAAGATAATGCACTAACTTATCGCTATTAGCTTGGCCAACTATATGTACAGGTTCTCCGCTATCATCACGATATAAAAACAAATGCGCGCTACTTAAGTCTAAACGCGCAATAGAGACACGAATGAATGAATGGAGCATTTCATCCAAATCAAGACCGTTGCCAATCGACATAGCAAGTTCATGCTGAATAGAAATAATTTGCAGCGCTCTTTTCATAATTATTTTTATAAATTCCCTATAACGATGGATTTGTTCAATAAATTTATTGTGCCACGGTGGGTATTTGCAATCTCACCTATTGATAAAGCCCCGACCATAGTTCGCCGCTCGCCAATACCGCGCTGAATGGCGGCCAATTCCAATGGAAACTTTTCGCCCAAATAAAGCACGCGACTAACACAATCAAACACTAGAGATAGCTCTATTGCATTGGTCAATTTACCTTCGGATATTTTACTTACTTTTAAGCCTGCGTTTTCGGCAGCATTTATAATATGCTCTTTATTTCCACTCAAAATATAAACCATAGAATTCACGGGAACTGCGCCTACACACATTAGCTCCGTATCAATTACTTGAATGGGATCACGTACAAGAATATCGTCATTGATACCCAAAATTCCGAGAGGAAAATGTTGTGAAATTTGGAAAAAATTATTCTTAGTAAATTTATAAGGGGTCATTTCGTCTATGATATTTTTATACACATCAAAAGCGGGCAAATAATTAATTGTTTGTATTTTTGTGCCTTCGGCCTCAGTCACCAAATATGGGCCACTTAATATTTCCCAGCCATGATCTACTGCGCAATGCATTGCCACAGGCAGCTGGACCACCAATGCTGCATTCATTAACAAACCCTCGCCAGTAAATATGCAGGGGCGCTGCTTGAAATCAATGAATCCCGAACCACCACCAATTACATCAATTCCACCACCAATGGTTTCGTATAGGCTGGTGATGAAGGGTTCAGTGACGTTTGCCATGGCATCGATAAAAACCAAAAGATCCAAAGAGCGGCAAGCGGTATGGCCATCTATGTTTTTGGGCGAGTCGAAATTAATGTCAAACTGATTGGATAATTTGTGGCAAGCAACCGAAATGGCAAATGGAAAACCAACAACAATGAAGCCCACATCAAGCTTTATATCTGCAAAAAATACTGAAGGAAAAACTCCACCGCAAATAGGAACAGGGCAAGATTGTAATTTGGATTGTAAGGATTTCGCCGAATGATTATTAGCGCTACACGCAAGAACCATTAAACTTTGAGCACCCGCAGCAATCACCTGGGTCAAGGCATCCGATAAGCACTTATCTGTGCCTTGTTCGGAAACCCAAATAAGAGGCCTTAATGCAGCACTCTCTCGCTGTGGTATGAACGCCATAATGCATCCTTAACTTTTGCCTGGCGGGATAATAAATGAGCACCTGATTAATAGGAAATATTATTTTCGGATTATGATTATTAATTTACACGCCAATTAACGCTAGTGCTTTCATGAATCGCAAAATCAACTCGACAACCTCCTTGTGACTGAGTTAAATATTTTTAAATTTTATTCGTGATGATGACCACCAGCGCCATGCGCGTGACCATGAGCCAATTCTTCCGAAGTAGCATCGCGGATCTCAACAACTTCAATTTCAAACCTGAGCGTCTTACCCGCCAACGGATGATTGCTGTCAATATCCACATTGAATTTGCCAACCTTCAACACTACAGCTTCCCATGGGCCATGCTGGGTATTTACCAATACGCGTGAACCAGGTTTTATTTTGTTTTTTAAAGCTGCGTGATTATGCAAATGCTTAATAGGTATGCGCTGAACAGCACCTTCTTTACGTTCCCCGTAGGCTTGATCTGGAGTCAAAGTAACATCTACTTTATCGCCAACACCTTTAGACTCAAGTGCAGCTTCCAAATTAGCCAAAATATTGCTATGACCGTGGAGATACAAAGTTGGATCGGCATCATAAGAGGTTTCCAACAATGTGCCATCAACGTCTTTTAGGTTGTAGTGGAAACTCACTACTTTATCAGCGGAAATTTGCATGTTTTCTCCAGAGAATCGCGCTAAATATTAAAAGCGGCAGTATGGAGATTTGATTATCGCGAAGCAACCGAAATCAGAATTTCGATTAAGAAAGAGAGAAATGAAAGATCTAGAGTTAGAAATTATCTTTCAGATATTGTTTCGCAAGGCGGGCAGCATCGCCCACACCGGCAGCCGCTTCATCCAATAAAGGTTTTGCTTTCTTTTTATCGCCAAGCAAATGATAAACCTTGCCCAACTTAAATTTAGCATCAGGTACTTTATTGCTATCGGGAAAGTCTTGCAGCAATTTTGCAAACCAATCACGCGCTTGCGGCAATTGATTTTTTAATAAGAAAATTTCACCCAACCAATAGCAGCTATTAGCAGCAAACTCACCACTTGGGTATTTCTTGAGATAGTCTTTAAACGCCACTAACGATTGGTCAACCTGACGCTGACGCAACAAATCATAAGCAGCTTTGTATTCATCAACCTCGCTCATACCATTAGCGGAGGAAGCTGGAGACTCTGTGGATGCGGCTGAATCAGCTGAATTAGCAGCAACATCAAGATCTTTTGCCTTGGCAGCATTACCCGTTAAAAAGGATACTCGGCGATCCAGATCAACATAGTTGTCTAGTTGAAGCTGTTTTAAGCGGGAGATTTCGTGGCCTTGCTCTTCAACCAGAGCACGCAACTCGGAAACTTCTTGCAGGAGAGACTGAATCTGATTGTAAGCTTCAGTTTTTTGCTCAATGGACTCTTGCTGACGATTCGCCCCAGAGCGTACGCTCTGGGGCGAGGAATCAACAACCCGTACTTGCGCTTCAACGGCCGGAACTGCAATACAACATAAGAGAGCAATTGCGCGTTTTAACATACGGGTTAGACTCGAATTACTTGATTTCTACACGACGGTTTTGAGAGTAAGAAGTCTCGTCATGACCAGTAGCAACTGGACGCTCTTCACCGTAGCTCACTACTTCCAAAGAAGCAGCTTTTACGCCTTGAAGAACCAAGAAGTCACGAGCAGCTTTAGCACGCTTCTCACCCAAAGCCATGTTGTATTCGCGTGAACCGCGCTCGTCAGCATGACCTTCCAAACGTACAGAAGTAGAAGAACCTTTCAATTTTTCAGCGTGAGCCAAAAGAATTGCACGAGCTTCTGGAGTCAAGTCGTACTTGTCGAAATCAAAGTAAACAACGTTTGCAACTGCTTTAACAGGAGCAGTTTCTTCTTTAACTACAGGAGCTGGGGTAGCTACTGGAGCTGCAGTTTTCTTCTTGTCGCTAGAAGAACAGCCTACCAAGAAAGCCATAACTACGGCCAAAGTCAAACCTTGCTTAATTGCTTTAGTGATCATGTGTGTGTAACTCCAATCAAGTTGTAGATCTATAGTGGTGAAAAAAACAGCTTAAAAAAATGGTGACCACGCGGGTTCACGTACATCGCCTTGCTTTGATGGCAAACGAACTTTTGTTCGCGCATCCAACGAAACAGCGCCGAGGATACCTTTACCACCAACACTCGTCGCATACATAAGCATTGCGCCGTTGGGCGCTATAGTAGGCGATTCGTCGTAATTTGTCTCGGTCAAAATACGCAAATTCCCCGATTTCAGGTCCTGGGCAGCAATCTGGTACTGAGAGCTACGTCTATTAACCATCACTAAGCTTTTACCATCCGGGGAAACACGACCACGCGCGTTATACTCGCCGTCGAAGGTTACACGCTCTGTTATACCCGTTGCAAGTGTTACTTTGTATATTTGTGGCTTTACACCACGATCAGATGTGAAAAATATACCCGTTCCGTCGATGGTCCAAGATGGCTCGGTATCAATCGCAAAATGGTTTGTCACTCGTGTAAACGTGCGAGTTGCAAGATCAACGGTGTAAATCTCAGGGTTGTCGTCTTTGGAAAGAACCATGGCCAATTTTTGGCCATCAGGCGACCAAGCCGGAGCACCATTCAAACCCTTAAAGTTGGTGATTTGTTCTTTGCGGCCGGTTGCCAAGGTTTGCACATAAATAGCCGGACGATCCGATTCGAAAGAAACATAAGCTACTCGAGTACCATCCGGCGACCATACCGGCGACAAGATAGGCTGCTTTGACTCCAAAAGCATGCGCGGACGCGCACCATCAACATCTGAAAGCATCAAACGAGACTTATTTGGCTTTGTGAAAGCCTCAACATAAATAATTTTGGTGGAGAAAATGCCACGGATACCGGTAATGGTTTCGTACACCTTATCGCTGATTCTATGAGCCATATCACGCAGCTGGGTTTCGGAGCCATCTACACTCATTTTTATGAAAACGCGCTTCTGCTGAACCACATCAAATAATTCGTATGACGCTGTGTAGCGGCCGCCCTGCTCTGCAATTCCACCAATCAGCAAATATTCCGCTTTGATTGCTTTGAAATCGCGATAGGAAATTTCACTTTCGCTGCGTGGATGAGTGATCAATTGATTTGAGTCTATGGATTCAAATTGACCACTGAAGTTAAGGTCATTGCGAATAATGGCAGGAATATCTTCGGGCAGCTTCGGGCCCGCAAAATCATCCACCGCAATTCGTGTCGGATTATCAATACCTTTTGAAATAGTGATGTTAGTCAGCTGTGCGTTGGCATAGCCAGACAACAAAACCATACAGAACAATACAATGCGTTTCACTGGCGCAAATCCTCTGGTCGGAAGGTGAATAAAAATTGACGGAAATACTTTTCAAAAATATCTGGCGGGATATTTTTGACCTCTTCAAAGCGATCAACACGCTTAACTGCTTGCTCGGCAGCACGGTCAAAGGCTGCATCGCCACTGCTTTTGGTCACGCGAACGCCCATCACTTGACCGGTGGGCAGCATTCTAATTTCCAACACAGCTGTCATTCCGTTGCGTGCCGATGGCGGTCTACTCCAATTTTGTCTAACTCGCTCTGCAATTAACTCTTCGTAGCTTTTGGTGCTGACATCATCAACAGTACTACTGAGCATTTGCTCTTCTTTCTGCAATGCAGCATCTAAAGCCTTTAATTCTTCTCTACGTTGTTTTTCAGCTTTTTTCTTTTTTTCCGCCTCAGCAGCCGCTTTTTGCTCTTCTTCTAATTTCTTCTGCTTTTCCGCCTTAGCCTTTTCATCAGCTTCTTTTTTGGCTTTCTCTTTCTTCAACTTTTCATCGCGAACTTTTTGTTCTGCTTCAGCTTTTTCTTTCTGCTCTTGTTGTTTTTGTACAATAGCTTTGGACTCAGCCTCTTGCTCCTGCTGCTCCTGCTGTTGTTTTACTTGTTTTAAATCAGGATTTTTTTTGCCGTCAAGCACTTGCTCCTTAGGCTGCTGTGGGGCTGGCTTCGCCTTTGGTTTTACATCAACCAAAGTTGCCGTTACAAAATGTGGCTTGTAGGGCTCTTGCTCTTCTTTCAGAAAATCAAATTTAAAGAGAATAGCCAAGACAATCAGTGCGTGAAGTAACACACTGAGAAATACTGGCAGTGAAAAAATATCAGCACGCTTCATAAACAACCTAGTGCGACGGTGGATCAGTCAACAGGCCCACTGAAGGTGCGCCTGCCGCTTTTAATTCGCCCATGAGCTCAACAATCACACCGTAATTCACGCTGCGGTCACCTTGTACAAATACTAGTGTGTTGGGCTTTGCTGCCATGACTTTGCTAACGATATCCTTGATTTCATGGAGAGGACGCGCTCGTTCAGATTCGTCCTTACTGCCGCCGCCACCATATTCAATATAAAAACCACCGTCTTTTTTAACGGAGACGGTAATAGGCTCATCATCTTTTGTATCAACAGGCTCAGCAGTTGCTTTAGGGAGCTCAACTTTTATGCCCTGCGTCATCATAGGTGCAGCGATCATGAACACCACCAGCAACACCAACATAACGTCAATAAATGGCACTACGTTGATTTCTGCTTTGAGATTTTTTTTAACTTTCGGTCCGAATCCAGACATGTGTAATAACCTATTTCGCTTTCACTAAATGCAAATATTTACTTGCTATGAACTTGGCGGTGAAGAATGGTTGAGAATTCTTCAGCGAAGGTTTGATAATTACTAAGCAATGCTGCTGAGCGCGACGAAAATTTGTTGTATGCCAATACCGCAGGAATTGCAGCAAACAAGCCCATTGCGGTTGCAATCAAGGCCTCTGCAATACCCGGCGCAACTGTCGCCAAGGTGGTCTGATGCACATTGGAAAGGTTCATAAAGGAATTCATAATGCCCCATACAGTTCCAAACAAACCAACGTAAGGACTCACTGAGGCAACGCTTGCAAGGAAAGGCAGATTTTCATCGAGTTTTTCTTCTTCACGCGCGAGAGCTACACGCATTGCACGCTGGGCACCATCCATAATCGCTTCTGCATCGGCACCGGCGGTTTGGCGCAAGCGCGTAAATTCTTTAAAGCCCGCTCGGAAAATATTTTCGATACCTTCAATACGATCATGTCCGTTGCCTTGACGGAACAATTGGTTGAGATCGATACCCGACCAGAATTGCTTTTCAAAATAATCAAACGCATTTTTAGCTTTGCTTTGGTAGATAATGCTTTTGAATATCATCACCCAAGATACGACTGAAGCGGCAACCAAAATCAGCATAACGATTTTTACCGCAATGGTAGCTTGGCCAATAAGAGCCAAAATTGACATAGTATTTTCAGCGTCTGACATAGGGGAATTAACCTTGGTTTTGTGTTTCTATAAGTTGTGATAATTGAAATTGCGATATTTGCTGATGCATGTGCGCCGGAAGTGCTCGCGGCTTCATCAATGCGACATCTGCACAGGCGATGCGAATGAGCCCACTGCATAAAAGCTCTTCTTGACGCAACACCTGCTGCTTAAATTCAATATAAGTGCGCGCTAATTTAACAATGCTGCTGGTTACTTTTAGCTCATCATCCAAGCGCGCAGAACGATGGTAATCAACTTGGGCGGAGTGAACCACCAACAAAAGACCATCATCCAAAATTGCGGGCTTATGATACCCCAAAGTGCGCAAGAATTCTGTACGACAACGCTCCATGAACTTTAAATAGTTTACGTAGTAAACAATTCCACCTGCATCCGTATCTTCGATATACACGCGCACCGAAATACTAAATTCTTCCGCAGCCATAATCTCTCTGTACAAATTTCATTCGAATTAATTTTCGCCCATATCTTGCTGCAAACGCTTCGGCATTGTCATTCCAAAATGCAGATACGCATTATTGGTTAAGACTCGACCACGCGGCGTACGCGCCATAAAACCTTGCTGAATTAAATAAGGCTCAATTACATCTTCGATGGTACCGCGATCTTCACTAATTGCCGCAGCCAAACTTTCCACCCCAACAGGGCCGCCATCGAAATTGTTCATCATCGCCATTAACAAGCGTCGATCCATATGATCAAAACCGCGTTCATCCACATTCAGCATATTTAATGCGCTATCCGCCATGCTTGCGGTAACCACACCGTTACCTTTCATTTCGGCGTAATCACGCACGCGGCGCAATAGGCGATTCGCGATTCGCGGCGTACCACGTGAACGCTTGGCAACTTCTTCTGCGCCTTTTTCATCCATATTTACGCCGAGCAAATGCGCTGAGCGCGCAACAATATGGGTTAGATCGGCGACATTATAAAACTCCAGACGCTGAACAATACCAAAACGGTCGCGCAAAGGTGATGTTAAAAGTCCGGCGCGGGTTGTTGCCCCTACCAGAGTAAACTGCGGTAAATCTAATTTGATCGAGCGAGCCGCTGGACCTTCGCCGATCATAATATCCAGCTGGAAATCCTCCATGGCCGGATAAAGAATCTCCTCTACCACAGGACTTAGGCGATGAATCTCGTCGATAAACAACACATCGCCCGGTTCAAGATTGGTCATAAGCGCCGCCAAATCACCGGCCTTTTCTAATACAGGGCCAGAAGTACTCTTAAGCGACACCCCCATTTCATTGGCGATAATATTAGCAAGTGTTGTTTTCCCCAAGCCTGGCGGGCCAAAAACCAAAGTGTGGTCGAGCGCTTCGTTACGCTTTTTAGCGGCGCCAATAAAAATTTCCATTTGCTCACGCACAACAGGTTGCCCTACATAATCAGCAAGGCTTTTGGGACGCACGGTGCGATCTAAATAATCTTCGCGCTCTTTAGCGGCCGGGGCAATCAGGCGATCTGTTTCAATCATCATTAGCTCTTAGAGTAAGTGATTCGTGTGAATGTCTTGTTAATCAAGAACTGGCAATGGAGCGCAACGCTAAACGAATTAACTCTTCGCTTTTGGCATCCGGTTTTTGTTTGGATGCAGCCGCAATCATTTTTGCAGCTTCAACAGGCTTGTAGCCCAAGGCAACCAACGCACTTTCAGCCTCTGCATAAATATCGTTGTCGGTAGCAATTTGCTTAATTTCATTATGAGCGAGTAAATCATTGTGGGGCATATCCCAATTCTTTAAGCGGTCGCGCAATTCAATCACCAATCGCTCTGCTGTTTTTGCGCCTATGCCCGGCACTTTGGTCAAGGCTTTTACATTGTTATCGCGCACACAGCGGGCAATATCGTCCGCCTCCATTCCCGACAAAATCGCCACAGCCAACTTAGGACCTACACCATTTACTTTTATCAAGGTACGAAACAGCGAGCGATCGCGCTGATCGGCGAAACCAAAAAGTTGATGCAAGTTTTCAGTGATGGATAAATGCGTGTGCAAAATAACTTCTGCACCCATTGCGGGTAGGCGATAGAAAGTTGTCATGGGCGCTTGCAGCTCGTAGCCAACGCCGTTTACATCCAGCAATAAATAAGGAGGTTGTTTTTCGATGAGGGTGCCGCGAAGACGTCCGATCATATGTGCAAATAGCCTTATATTGTCGTTGAGCGCGATTGTAATGTAGTTCGCTGTTTTAACAAACGAATCTACACATAAATGCCCGCCCTACTTTTGATTTTTAAACAACTCGACCGCGCCTAAAACTAACTGACCCAGCGAGCTTTATTAAATGTTGTGCGCTGTTAGCGTGGCAGAGTGCGACGGCGAGAGCATCGGCGGCATCTTCCTGGGGCGCAGCGGGCAAACGTAAAAGCGTTTTAACCATATGCTGAACCTGCAATTTATCTGCAGCGCCATTGCCAACAACCGACTGCTTAACCTTACGCGCTTCATATTCAGATACGGGTAAATCTTGCGCAACGGCCGCCACAATCGCAGCGCCTCTTGCCTGCCCTAACTTCAGCGCGGAGGCGGCGTTTTTCGCCATAAAGACCTGCTCAATCGCCATTTCTTGCGGGCAATATTGATTGATGATTTGGGTGATTGAATTGAAGATGATTTTCAAACGCTCAGGCAATTCCACATCCGGGATGCGAATAACGCCGCTGGTAATGTATTCGGCTTTATTACCAATCGCATTGATAATGCCAAAACCGGTTTTACGCGAACCAGGATCTATGCCAAGAATAAGCGCCATAAGACTGAACCAAAATCATGCAAAGCTGTAGATACGTACAGTGTTGCATGAAGATGATTGATAGGCAAGCAAAGGCGGGAACTTCCAAGTCGCAATTAGAATGGATTCCGGAAAAAAACAGGGGCGCTCTAAGCGCCCCCAAGAACCTCACCCTAGATTTTTTTGAGTCGAATGTAATCAATATTAAATCCGCCAGAATTCGCATAAATCGCCAAATTCTGAACACCTGCGGTTAAGGCGATATTGTGGGAAATAATCGTGTAGGTTCCCCAGCCACCCGTGTTAGGGACAGACAAGGTAGCCAAGCCAACGCCATCGCGATCCAAGGTAAATTGCGCGGTAGTTAATGCAGAAGCAACGCGGTATTCAATCTTATAAGTGCCCGTTACTGGTACATTTACGTTGGTATATTTAAGCCACTCACCCGCATCTATATTTCCAACAACCCCTCCTGCAACTGTGACCGAACCACCAACTTGATTAAAGTTTTCCGCTTCTAAGTGGATACCTGTATCAACCGGCGGTGTACCTGTGTAGGCGCTTTGGCCACTTTTGGTGAGCGATAAAACCAAGGTGCCATTTTTGGTAGTCACGTTGGCCGGATCAAAATCTGCCGCGTTGTCATTAAAGGTATAGTTGCCCACACCCCAACGGCTGGTATCAAAACCATTGAAGTCATCGCGGAAGCCGCCGCCGACAAAGTTTTTGCTCACCGGATCATAGGGTTTGTATTCGATGTAATTTACGAATTGATAGACAGGCAAAATAGTATCGCTAAAGGCTCCAGCCCAGCTCGAAACATTGCATGGCCAAAGGTTAAAACGCATATCCTGATTACTGACCAAACTGGTGACGAACTGCCCGCCGGTAATGCGGCGTACTTGATCACCATCCACATACCAGGCGATATATTCAGGGGTCCATTCCAGCGCGTAGGTGTGATAGTCATCGCCTAAAGAAGCTGCAGCTGTGTGAACACCCTCAGTACGAGTCACATTTGGAGTGACTCCAATAATCACATTGCTCTGCCATTGAGTTGCGTTATTTTTGCCAAAGATTTCCAGATCAATTTCTTCCCAAGTATTGCCAGCGACCTCGGAGCCATTCTTGTAGGTGAAAAATGTGGAGAGAATGCCACTACCTTTTGCGGCCTTCATACGCATTTCATAGCGGCCGTAATGGTAGGTTTGCTTGGTGTAAATTTCTGCTGCCTTGTAAGGCTTGGCGAGAACAACGGAGGTGGACGTTAGTGCGAACAGGGCAGCTAACGCGCCTATGGAGCGACTTAGTCTAGACATTTTGAGTACCTTTTATGTTTATTAGAAAACTCGATTTTGTGAGCGGCCAGCAAGCAGCCGCAGCACAAGTATTGAGAAATAAACAAAAAGGAGCGCACCAGAATCGGCAGAAAACCTAAAGTGGCGCTAATCAGTTTGAGGGAATGTCAACAGTGGTGCTGCAGATGGTACTGAAGCACATACAATTTTTAACGCAGATCACATCAGCCAATTTGCTCCATAATCTCTTCGGAGATATCGGCATTGGTGTGAACTTTTTGTACGTCATCCAAATCTTCCAGCATATCGATAAGCGCGATAATTTTTTCGGCTTGGTCTTTATCGAGCGATACGGTTAATGAAGGTTGCATGATGACTTCTGAATGCTCTGGTTTAAAACCGGCGGCAATCAGGGCGTCTTTTACGTTTAGATAATCTTCGAATGCAGTGAAGATATCGATAGAACCATCATCATTGGTAACTACATCATCTGCACCCGCCTCTAATGCAGCTTCCATCAATGAATCTTCGTTTACGCCTGCTGCAAAACTGATTTGACCTTTGCGTGCAAACAAATAAGAAACCGAACCATTAGTACCAAGATTGCCGCCGCGCTTATCAAAGGCGTGACGAACTTCACCTGCAGTGCGGTTGCGGTTATCGGTCATGCATTCGACGATAAATGCCACGCCGTTTACGCCGTAACCTTCATAGGTTAATTCTTCGTAATTATCCGCTTCGGTTGTACCTGCGCCGCGAGCGATAGCCTTTTCAATGGAATCGCGTTTCATATTGTTGTAGAGCGCATCATCAACAGCAGCACGCAAACGTGGGTTGTCGGCAATGTTCGCGCTGCTTTTTGCAGCTACGGTAATTTCGCGAATAAGTTTGGTAAAAATTTTAACGCGCTTGGCATCTTGTCGCGCTTTGCGGTGACGCATGTTGTGCCATTT
>JAGKXD010000068.1 GCA_021151525.1 Cellvibrionaceae bacterium
GTTATGTGGCGCCTCAATAATTTTCCTGATACCGACGAGGAAATTGTTTAACGTCGAAAATTTTTACATCAAAATCTTACAAATCAGATGAGCGCTTTTTAACTGCAAGATTTATCTATATATTTTCTATGGGGCATGCTAGTTGCTTGGGGCAGGTAACTGCTAATTCAAAATTTTATAGCCATTAGAAGGAAGAGCTCAGTGATAAAAAAGTTCGGAACATCATTCATATTGTCTTTGTGCGGTTTTTTTTTAGCACTCTCTTGCAACGCCTCCCCTATATTGATATTCGACCCAGTAAAACCTTATTTGCTTTTAGGCGTTGATAACGTAACGCTAAACAATGAATCCTATAACGTGCGATTTAATTGGTTAGAAGCAACCGTGTTTGCAGATCAAACCGCTGCCGACAAAGCCTCCCAAGCATTAATTGATCAAGTGTTTTCTCAAGACTTTTTTTCATCGCTCAACATATGCAACATCTCTTTCTCTGGATGCGGTGCATCACCTGTTTGGCTCGGAACTTATCCTGGTTGGCATGGATGGGGCGTAACGCAACTTTGGGGCGACATAATTAATCCTTGCCCGCCAGGAACTCATGACTCTAGCTGTGGGAACAGCATGAACCAAAGTACCGTTATTTTGCCTTCAGATGGCGAAATGGAAATTATGAACCATCAAGGCGTAGTAGGTTATTTGATGGCCTGCGGCGACTGCGGAGCTATTAACTCCGTCTGGAAGAAACAATCTGCTGTAGCTGAACCAACAGGTTTAGCTCTATTTGCAGGAGGCTTGATTAGCTGTGCTCTAGTCCGTCGCAAACGCAGGAGTTTGAAGGAGTTGGCACTGCTTAGCGCTTGAGGATTGAGCCTTAGGCTAGCTTGACCAATTCATAACAGCGAGGTGTATTTGTAGCATTAGTTGTAACAAACCTGAGTAAGAGAGGGAAACGCCCTTCTTACTCAGGCAGTACAAAGATGTGGAGTTAACCGATAAGCCGGGTTCTGTCGTGGACAGTCATTCATCTGGGACTTGTGTCGCCACAAGCCTCAAGCAACCTACCCGAACCCAGTGCGGGCCGCACCCACGGGTTCCTATTTGGTCTTGCTCCGAGCGGGGTTTACCGTGCCACGGACTGTTACCAGCCGCGCGGTGCGCTCTTACCGCACCCTTTCACCCTTACCGGTTTCGGTTTGCCGAAGCACCTGAAACTTAGGCGGTTTGCTTTCTGTTGCACTTTCCGTAGGTTCGCACCTCCCAGGCGTTACCTGGCGCTCTGCCCTGTGGAGCCCGGACTTTCCTCCCCGATGCACCGCAAAACACTCGAAAGAATTACGCAGTTAACACCGGAGCGACTGTCTAGCCAACTCCGGCGCGCACACTACCCCCATGCCCCTAAAAGCACAAGTAAAATCATGGAGATAAAGCCGCTTAGCGTCTCTCGCACAACTTATCGTTTATTGAGGAAAAAGCGTTGCGCAGAACCAGAGGTGCAATACCACTGTTGGACTTTGGGGCCCACACCGTTATCAACATCCAAACATTTGTTGGAGTTTGCTGCGGACAACTCAACCTCTAGGGTCGCCCAATTGATAACACGCATTTTCCAGACTTGAGCATTGCTAGCATTGCACGTGTACTGCTGGATTTGTGCGCCGTCTACCGCACTACCGCCGGCAACGTCCACACACTTAAGACTATTAAGTGCGCGAAGCTCCATGTTGTAGTTACCCAAATCAGCAAGCGTGAAGGTTTGCGCAGCTGTACCATTACAAGCGTAGGTTTGCACTTTGGCTGAGTCTGCCGTACTTGCAGCAGTGATATCCAAACACTGGTTATTGGCTTTGTTTTTCAGCTCAAAGGTGCCAAAACTACCCGTAAATTTAGGGTTGGACATTAGGCTATCGAACAGCGGACCATTACCACCTTCGCTGATACGCCAGTCAGCTTCACCCGGCTTGTTGATATCAAACCAGTTGAACGCCTTAACCGCAGGATAGCGACCACTGGTGACTGCATTGGCGAAACTGGTCATCCAATTAGCCTTGTTGGGGCCGGGGGACACAGCCATTTCACCGATCACGACGGGCAAACCAGTGCCCGCCAGACCGTTGTACCAAGGATCGAGCAAGTCAGTGAAAACACCCGTGGTGCCACTGCCGTAAATGTCTATGCCGATCCAATCCATATAACCCGGCACGTACATATCCGCAGTGACAGCCCCAGTTCCCCATGGGCCTGCATCAGTCCAACAGCCAGACGATGGCCATACCGATTGACCAAACTTCACATTGGTTGCACCCACTGCACGGAAGCGATTGACAACGTATTGATAGGCCGCACGGAAACTCGCCCAAGTTTCGCCTTGATGCTTACAAGGCGACCAGTCGTACCAACCACCGTTGGCTTCGTGAAACAGATCGATCAGCACAGGGACCTTTTCGGCCTTCAGGCCATAGGCAACGTTATCGATAATGTCATTGTGATTACCGTTAAGGATTTCGCGAATGATATTGTGAGTCACTCGGTCATTCCCATTGCCACCTGTGCCGCCTAAATGCCAGCATTCGGCATTGTTGTGACGCTGCAACTCTCCGTGAAACTCCAAATTAATGTAAGGCACGCGCCCTTGGGATTTGATACGCGCAATTTCCGGCTGCCAGTTGGCATACCAGTTTTTACTGCCATCCGGACGGAAAACTTCAGGGAAAATCTTGCCAAAATAAGGGTAAACATTGCCGTACCACTGCTTATTGTCGTTCCATTCCCAGTCCTGAGTTACCTTGTCGCCGCAGGGGTTAGCGTCAGACCAATCCCTATCCACAAACGCTCCTGTTAACACGCGCCCACCAGCAGGCGCAAGGCTTTGCGCCTCAACCAAGCTCGCATCTAACAATAGGTTACCCAACACAAAACCACAGACCGCAAAAAGAACCGTTTTACCTTTAAAATCTGAGAAATAGCGCTTGGAGATCTTGTTATTCATTATGATGACTCCGAAAAATAGACTAATGAAATTGGGACATTAAAACTCCCACTGACTTTCTATTTGAAAGAAAGCTGGTTTAGTCTATGAAACGGATCCTCATTCCAGCACCCCACTTTGCTAATTTATGCAAAGTGATTTGGCCGAGGAAAATTATTCGAACGTCCCATGATTTAAGGAGAAGAAGTGACTCAACCCAACACTGTAACTATAAGTAAACCAAATTCATTTTCTCATGCAAAAATATACACTTAACTGGTATTTTATGATTTTTGGGCTATTACTATTCAAAAAGCCTCACCCGTTAGACACTCTGATTCATTCAATAAAAATATCGCATTGAGGAGTTCACCTCGTGAAATTGCCAAAACTCAGCTTACTGTCGGTCGTTATTGCTAGTTACATCAGCCTTCCTGCCATCGCCGACGAAACACCCGCACTCGATGAAATTGTCGTAACAGCACAAAAACGTGTTCAAAAGTTGGAAGACGTACCTATTTCGCTTACCGCGCTTAGCGGTACAAAGCTTGAAGATGCTGGTGTAACCAGCCCTGCCGGCCTCTCCGATTACACCCCCAGTTTCAACATGACGCAAACAGGTATTGGCACCAACATCGCCATTCGCGGTATCAGCTCCGGCGTAAACCAAGGTTTTGAGCAATCTGCCGCTATGTTTGTGGATGGCATCCACTATGGTCGCGCCCAGTTAGCACGCGCGCCCTTCCTTGACGTAGAACGTATTGAAGTTCTACGCGGCCCACAAAGTATTCTGTTTGGTAAAAATAGTACGGCAGGTGCAATCAGTATTATTAACGCCAAACCCGGTAAGGAGTTTGAGGGCAACTTAAACCTCAGCTACGCCCCTGATACCGAAGAGAAAGAAGCGCGCCTAGTGCTCTCTGGCCCCATCAGCGACACCGTGGGTGGGCGCATGGCAATATTGAGCCGCAAGACTGACGGATTTATTGAAAACACCACGCTCGACCGCAACGAATCTGCCGATAAAGATCGTGTAGTGCGTGCGACATTGGAGTGGAAACCTACGGATACGTGGGATTTCACGCTGAAACTGGAGGACGGCTCGTTCGACAGTAATGGCCGTAATATTGAAGTGGTTAAACCCGTGACCAACCCGGCACTAAACCCCACTAATGATCCAAATCCCTACAAAACCATTCTTTCCTACCTAACCGCAGGTGCCTTCCATTTAGACACCACCGAAGATGGCAAACGCCAATCTAACGGCGACTACAGCTACAACGACACCAATAATATTACGTTGACCGCCGAGCATGACATTGGCGGAATGACGCTCACCTCAGTCACCGGTTACAACGGCTATACCTACTCCGAATTGTGCGACTGTGACTTCACAGGAGCATCTGGTTTCAATATTTACTCAGATGAAAAATATCGTCAGGTAAGCCAAGAATTGCGTTTGACCTCAGCGTCAGATCAAAAGATAACTTGGATTGGTGGATTGTTTTATCAGGGCAGCAATATCAAATTCCACGACAAGGTCTATGTGCCCACCGACAGTGTAATTGCCACCGCAGTTTCTTCGTTGTTGCGCGGAGCATCAACCCAACGGGACTTCAATCAAGATACAAGCCTCTACGCGATTTTCGGTCAAATGACCTGGAATATTACCGATACCAACCGCCTGATTCTGGGTGGCCGCTACTCATCTGAAACCAAAGATGCGGATCGTCGCCAATATCATGTAGATCCTGCTGGTAATGTTTTACCGCTTGGCTCCTACACTGACCCCTACAATTTGCTCTGGGCTGGCTTTAAAGTTGACCCGCACAGCATTAAAGGTAACCGCAGCGAGTCAGGTTTTGATCCGCAAATTATTTTCCAACAAGACATCAACAAAACTGACAGACTCTACGCAAGCTATACCACTGGCTTTAAATCCGGCGGTTACGATGTACGCTCCAACTCAGCGCCAGATGCTTTAGGCGGGCTCTATAACGGGCAACAAATTGGAAAGAACGCCGATGGCTCACCTAAGTATGCGCTTTCAACCGACGGCAGCTGGGAGTTCCAAAAAGAAGATGTGAAGAACTACGAACTGGGCGGTAAATTCTTACTTGTCAGTGGTTCTGCGGAATTGAATGTTGCGCTCTTCCGCTCAGACTTCACCAACATGCAAACCAGCCAGTTCGATGGCAGCTTGAGTTTCAATGTTACCAATGCCGGTGAAGCCCGTGTGCAAGGCTTGGAAGTGGATGGACGCTGGGCAATCACCAGCAACCTATTAATGCGTGGCGGCGCAAGCTATTTGGATTTCAATTACCTCGACTTCCCCAATGGTCAATGCGCCTTTGGCCAAACACCTAATAGCGGCCCAACATCCTGTGACCAAACAGGCATGCGTCGCGAATTCGTGCCCAAATATCAAGGCAACGTTGGTTGGGATTACGATATCGATCTACCGAATGGCTGGAAATTGGCGAATACCTTGGATGTTGTTTTCAACTCCGGTTACTTGACCACGCCATCCTTGGATAGCCGCTTCGAGCAATCGTCTTACACCAAACTGAATGCTCGCATTGCACTCAGCGGCGCTGACGATAAATGGGAAGTCGCACTGGTAGGTAAAAACCTGACCGATGAATCGGTTATCACCTACGCCAACGGCTTACCCGTGGCGAGCGTGCTGACCAAAGGCGCAGGCTCAGGTTTCTATGCGTTCTACGAGCCTACAAGAAGCGTTGCGATTCAAGGGACGATTAAATTCTAATTATTGTTAGTGTTTAAAACTCCGCCAAAAAAGCCGCGACTTGTATCGCGGCTTTTTTATTGGCTCACTTCAGCACACCAGATTTACATTTCTCAATTTTGGAGTCGTCATCCCATTGACTAAGCCACGCCATAACTGACAATTTGAAAATTAGATTCCAGAATGTTAGTTTCAACCTCTCTCCATTGCGCGCAAAAAATCATGACAGAAAAAACATCACCAAAATCCACCGCACAACTGCGCGCTCAATTACGCGTAATGCTGGGAGATGAAATTGCATTTGGCCCTGGTAAAGCGGATTTGCTTGATGCCATTCGCGAAACGGGCTCAATATCCGGTGCAGGAAAAAAAATGGGCATGAGCTACAGACGTGCATGGCTATTAGTTGATGCGATGAACCGCTGCTTCCTAAACCCTTTGGTGGATACGGCAAAAGGCGGTGCTAATGGCGGGGGAACACAGCTCACGGAATTAGGCATTCAAGTACTGGATCAGTATCGATTACTGCAAGCCGAGGTTACAGCAATTACTCACAACCATTTCGAGCAGATCAAACCTTTATTGCGTAAAAAGCCGTTGGCCGCCGAATAAAAAAGAATTTAGCGTAAATCTTCCTGCAAATCTCCATTGCTCATTATTAAATGTTTGTCAGTTAAAAACTCTATCTCGCGCGGCGAATGAGTAACGTAAATCATAGGAATTTTGCATTCCGATTTTATGCGCAAAAAAAATGGCAGAATTTGATTTTTTAAACGCTCATCTAGAGAAGAAAGCGGTTCATCCATTAGCAGTAACGAAGGCGAATAAAGAACCGCACGACCTAACGCCACCCGCTGCTTTTCACCACCAGACAGCGCCGTAGATTTGCGTTCAAGCAAATGTTCAATCTCCAGCAACGTTGCAATTTCATCCAGCGAAAAATGCCGTTGCTCCGCAGCAATATTGCGATAGCCATACAGTAAATTATTGCGCACAGACAAGTGCGGTAGCAGCTGTCCATCCTGAAAAACCAGACCTATTCTGCGCTTGTGCGGCGGAACCCACAGGTTTTTTTTTGCGTCAAAAAGGATTTGATTATCGAGTGAAATTTCACCCTCTTGCGGCTTTAGCAATCCAGCAATAACGGCAAGCAATGTACTTTTTCCACTGCCAGATGCACCCAGAATCCCTGTAATTGGTGCATCTATTTTTGTACAAACCTGCAAACAAAAATCATCGCGATTAAAGCGAAAATTGAGATCAAGCACGGTTCGCTCCCAGCCATTTTTCAGCGCGACGCGATAAGACATTGCTCAACAACAACGCAAAAAACGCGAAAGCCAAACTTATTAAAATAAGTCTCGTAGCAATTGCATCGCCATCAATTTGATGCGTAGCCGAGTAAATTGCCAAAGGTAAAGTTCTGGTTTCACCCGCAACATTCCCCACAAACGTAATCGTTGCACCAAACTCACCAAGTGAGCGGCTAAACACCATAATCAAACCAATTAAAATGCCCGGCAGCATTAAAGGTAAAGTCACGGTTAACCACACTTTTAATGGACTTGCACCCAGCGTACTTGCCGCCTGTTCTAAGCGGCGATCAATCATTTGTACGGATAATTTTGCCGCTTGCACCATCAAAGGAAAGGCAATAATAGCCGAAGCTAAAACAGCGCCCTTCCAGTTAAATGCGAATTCAATATTGAAATTATGCTTTAACCATTTGCCAGCAAAACCTTGTGAGCCAAAGGTAACCAGCAACAAATAGCCGGGAACCGTTGGTGGCAACACCAAGGGCATAAATAAGAGCGCTTCAAATGCAGGTTTGGCAAAAAAATTCTTGCGTGCTAATAACCAACCACAGGCAATGCCCGGCAACAAACACACAACCGTAGCCCAAAGGCCAACTTGTGCAGATAGTGCGAGCGCTTGCCACTCGGGTTCGGTCAACATAGAGAGTCACTTAAAAATGAAGTCGTCATCCTCGTGCAGCGGGATGACGACAAATAAATAATGTACAAACAGCCTGATGGAATTCTAATTTTATTTAAGAACTACAAAACCATACCGAGTAAATACTGCGTTCGCCTCATCAGTTTGCAGGAATGCCCAAAAAGCGTTTGCCTCAGCGCTAGCATTCTTGGTCAATGCGCCGGGATATTCAATAGGTGAATGACTAGCAGCAGGAAAAGTCGCAATCACTTTTATTTTTTTGCTCAGTTGCGCATCGGTTTTATACACAATACCCAAGCTACATTCGGCACGTTCAACAAAAGCCAATGCGGTACGCACGTCTTCAGTGCCCACAATGCGCGGAGAAATTTTATCCCACCAAGCATAATGAGTCAGCGATTGTTTAGCATACTTTCCAACAGGGACTGATGCCGTATCGCCAGTACACAAACGACCGGTAAACGCGGTATTCAAATTAAAGGCAGGATCTAATAGCACTTGAGTTTCACTTGCAAGCGGTGCAATCAATACCAAATCATTGCTTAACAATTTTTTGCGTGATTCATTTGCCAATAAACCGCGTTTAACCAAATAATCGGCCCAATCATTATCCGCAGAAATAAAAATATCTGCCGGAGCACCATTTTCAATTTGCTTTGCCAAAGTAGAAGAGCCAGCAAAGGATTTTTTGATGGTAATTTTGGGGTTGGCTTTTTGATAAGTTGCACTCAATTCCGTTAATGCATCCGTCAAACTTGCTGCAGCATAAAGTTTTATGTCATCTGCATGAACAACAGCACACAATAGACTTAGCGCAATAAAACCAATTAACTGCGCGTAAATTTTGCACGCGCTTTTCGCACCAGAATTGCGCAACACCGATAATACTTGCATCACTTTTGCCCCTTTCATCTCACCATTACAAAAAATTTAATATTCAACAACCCCATGCTATGTATATGGTTGTATATATCGAATAACAATGTCAACATCCGCCCCCGATATTTCAGTCAAATGACAATCGGAGGCATAAGAATGCGTCAACTAGCAAAACTTTCACCGTGGTTTTTAACTTTTTCAGTGATCACTGCCCCAGCATTTGCAGTGGATGCCACCACCGAATTACTCGCACAAAAAGGTGTTATCAGTGCAGAAGAGTATGAAAAAATTAAAAAGGCGCAAAACTCGCAAGCAACAGTGGATATGAGTGATGGCTTAAAAATTATCAGTGGCGATAAAAATTTCAGCGCGCAAATTGGCACCATGTTGCAGTTGGATGCTGCAGGCTACGACAGTGACATTAAAGATACAGCTGGGCGCGACCTCGCCAACGCTGGATCAGAATTTCGCCGTGTCCGCTTATCGCTCAATGGTACACTCTACAATAGCTGGGACTACAAAACCGAAATCGATTTCGCTAACGGTTCACAATTAATTGATGGCTACGTGACCTATCGCGGCTTTAAAACTTCTACACCGATTCAACTCACCTTCGGCCATTTTAAAATTCCATTCAGTCAGGAATCTTTAGCAGCAGATAAAGGTTTGACCTTTATGGAGCGCTCATTACCCAATGCATTTTTAAATGCTCGCGCACCGGGCGCAATGGTTTCTGCTGGCAGCGATAATTGGAGCAGCGCATTTATGCTCTACGGCGAACAAATTTCTGCAGCAGCAAGTGCGGTAAGTGATGAAGGCGGCGGAGCGGCTTGGCGTACAACGTGGGCGCCATTCATCGGCCCCGGCGCAACATTTCATTTAGGCGCTTCGTTAGCAGTAAGAGAGCCGAGTCAAAACAATACTGCGTCCACTACTACGCCTATTGTGTACAGCGACACTGTACGCTTTCGCAGCAAACCCGAATCCAACATTATTGAAACGCGCTTAGTGGATACCGGCAATATCGCCAACGCTCAACGAACAGATTTATGGGGGCTGGAATTGGGCGGCAGTTTAAAAACGCTCGGTTTTAACGCGGAATATATTGATACCACTGTTCATCGCAGAAACAATTTGGATGATTTGCATTTCAGTGGATGGTTTGCGCAAACCAGTTGGAGCATAACTGGCGAACAGCGTACTTATAAAGGTGACAAAGGTTTATTTGATGGAATTAAGCCAAACAAAAGCATTGAGCAAGGTGGTTTCGGTGCATGGGAATTAGCGCTGCGTTTATCCGAAATTAATTTGACCGATGGCGATTTGGTTTTGCGCAATAAAGGTCTCTTACCCGAAATCAACGGTGGAAGAGAGCGTAACTTAACGCTAGCTCTTAACACTTATCTCAATCAATATTTTCGTGCGAGCGTGAACTACGTTCATGTGTTGGATATTGATGGTGGAAGCTTTGCAGGCAAGGATTTGAATGCGGTGCAATTGAGACTGCAAATAGCCTATTAACAAATAGGCTATTTGCAGCAGTTGACTAAGCCAATTTGAAGCGCGAAACCTTTTCCTGCAAGGAAACACCCAACTGTTCAAGTTGGGTGCTGATTGAGGAGAGGCGATCCGTTCCTTGCGCTGAATGTTCTGCAGCAAGATTCAACTCCTCGATCCGTCTATTAACATCAGATGTTACTGAGGTTTGCTGTTCAGCAGCCGTTGCAATTTGGAAGTTCATTTGCTGAATGGATTCAATCGCCTTGGCAATGCCGGAAGCAGATTCTCCCGCATGTTTTACATCACCCACGGTTGAATCTGTAACCACTTTGCACGAATCCATGATGGTCACCACTTCGCCCGATATTCGCTGCAAGTCGGCAATTAAGCCCTCAATTTCTTGCGTGGCTTCTTGCGTGTTGCGAGCAAGACTGCGCACTTCATCGGCCACAACGGCAAACCCCCGCCCCGCCTCTCCGGCGCGTGCAGCCTCAATGGCCGCATTTAACGCCAGTAAATTGGTTTGATCGGCAACTGATTTAATCACATCCAACACCTTGCCAATTGCATCACTCCCTTGTTTTAAGCGGCTCATAGCCTCGCTTGAGCGATTCACCTCTTGAGAAAGACGTGAAATTTGATCGGCAGCCTTAGTAGACAATTGATTACTGGTATCGGCTTGCGAAACAACTCCGCGAGTCGCAACAGCAGCATCCTCGCACAACTTCGCTACGGAGGTCGCCGTCAGTGTCATTTGATGCATAGCAGCCGCGATTTGCTCAATATCCAACTTTTCGCCCGACACCTGTTTCATAGAGGTTTCAGCTTGAGTATTCAATTGATTGGCAACCACGGCTATGTCGTCGGAAGAGGTCTTCATTGAAAGAATTAATCCTTTCAAATTGTGCTGCATCTCAGTGATTGATTTCATCACTCCGTTAGAGGCCGAATCAGTTGCCCTCGCTAAGTTTCCACTGGCAATACTTTTTGCAAAAGCAGATAAATCATGAGGCTCTGCGCCAAGCTGACTCAAAATAAACTTGGTTAAATAAATTACCGTTGCAACTTCAACAGCAAGAACCAATATAAAAATCACCACTAAATAGGATAAGGATGACGAGTGTTCCTCAATAGCCACTTTAAGTTCTTTATTAGACGCCGACTTCGCGTACACACTGTAGTCTGTTGCTGCCTGCGTGAGTCGCTCTAACAATGGAATACAGTCGCGCACAAGCATTTCTATAGCGGTTTGATTGTCACCATTAACCGCCAAGGCAACAATTTTGGATGCAATAGGATTATATTTTTCTTCAACAAGTACCAATTCTCTAAGCAACCTTTTTTCCTCAGAGGTCACATCAGAATCGGTATTAACTCGCTGGTTTAACAATTTTGCTAGATCATCAATTTTTTGCGCTGAACTGCCAGCAATTTGAGCATACTTATCTTTGTCCGCAGAACTCTGCACCAACAGCAAATTTCGCGCAGCAATTGCACGGCTTGAGGCCGCCAAACGAACATCTTCCGCAAGGTTACTTCGCTCAGATATACCATGTGCCAAACTTTCTACGTGATCGTTAGCTCGGTTGAGAAAGTGAAAGGAAATAGCTGAAATGATCACAACAAGCGCTGTTACTAAACCAAATCCTATAAAAAGTGATTGCTTCAAAGAAAATTTCATATGCCAGACCATTCAAATGAATAACTCATGCTGAGTATAGGCACTGGTTTAAAAATGTGCAGTTAGATGACCAAGAATACTAAGAACTTATTATTCAGCATTGAGCGCCCATTCATACAAAAAGTTCTTTTTAAGACCCGTGATTTTGGCACCTATAACCGCAGCCTGCTTTACTGGCAGCTCCTCCAACAAAATACGCATAACTCGCTCTTGTTCTGCAGATATCTCTACATTTTCAGCCTTGGTTGCACCGTGCACGAGCAGAACAATTTCACCACGCTGTTGGTTGCTATCTGCGGCAACCCAATCAACCATTGCAGCAAGCTTATCGCCTTTAATGGTTTCAAATGTTTTGGTGACTTCACGCGCGATAACCACTTCGCGCTCAGCACCAAATACGCTCAACATATCTTGTAATGTTTCCAAAATGCGATGTGGCGCTTCGTAAAAAATCAGTGTACGAGTATCGCCCACTAAAGCGTCAAGCTGGGTGGTACGCGCAACTTGTTTTGCCGGCAAAAAGCCTTCAAAGGCAAAACGGTCTGACGGCAAACCAGCAGCACTCAAGGCTGCAATCATTGCACAAGCACCGGGAATGGGGACAATGCGAATAGCCTGCTCGCGTGCTTTACGCACTAAGCGGTAACCCGGGTCTGACACCAGCGGAGTTCCCGCATCTGAAATCAAAGCGACATCTTCGCCAGCCAATAATCGTGCAATCAGTTGCTCGGTGCGATGTTCATCGCTGTGATCGTGATACGCGACTGCAGGTGTTTTTATGTCAAAATGAGCCAATAAACGCGCACTGTGACGAGTATCTTCTGCAGCAATCACGGCTACCGTTTGTAGAGTCTGTATGGCTCGCGGTACCATGTCGTCCAGATTACCAATGGGTGTGGCCACTACATAAAGTGTACCGCTCGATGTTGCTGTCATTGTGCTCATCCCCAAGTGCTCAAAAAGTTATCGAAAGGCAGTTTTGCCGAATATTTAGTCGTGCGTCAGGAGTTGTAACCCATGCTAAACCGACCAACACACTGTGTTTTCATTTCGCTGCTTGCTTTTACGCTGTGCAGTTGTGGTGGTGATGCACGGGTAAAACCGCAAGAGCCTGCGCCTGTGGTAAAAAGTGATGCCCAACCTGCAACCAAATCGGGTGCGGCAATAAAAGATCCAAAAGAATTAATTGCACTCGCCCAACAAAAAAAATCACCTGAACGCGATGCTTTTTTACTACAAGCTGCAGAAATGTATCTCACTCAAAATAAAGTAGATAAAGCGCGCAATCTCATTGGAGAAATTAATGCGGCGCAGCTAGCCGAACAATATCTTGTTACATTCAGCCAAGTATCTGCTGCGCTTGCGCTAAAAGATGGCGATATTGAGCGCGCCCGCCGCATTTTAACCAACCCTCGCGTAGAACAACAGTTAAAAGCCCTAGAGCCGGCACAAGAAGCTGAATTGCGTGAGTTGCGCGCACAAACTTTTGAACGTAATGGGCAGCTGGAAGAGAGTATTGCAGAGCGCATAAATGCATCGGCTGTACTAACGGATAGTCAAAAAATAAATAGCAATCAGGATGCACTCTGGCAAACACTCATGATCTTGCCCTTGAGCGAATTGCAGGCCAACGCCCTTAAAGGCAGCGGCGGAATTACCCAAGGTTGGTATAGCTTGGCCGCGCTCAGTAAAAATAATACGCAAGACATAAGCGCACAACTCGCCACACTTGCTCAGTGGCAAAAGCAATGGAAAACACATCCCGCTGCAAACAATCTGCCCAAAGATTTACGCGCACTGCAATCTATTAACAATCAACAACCGCGGAAAATAGCCTTACTTTTACCCTTGCAGGGGCGCCTAGCGGTAGCCGGTGAGGCGGTAAGCGATGGCTTTTTCGCTGCTTATTATCAGCACCTAAACAATAATAATTTGCCCAGCGTGCGCACTTATGATTCCAGCAAAGATGCTGCTGCCGCGTATCAACAAGCGGTAAATGACGGTGCAGATTTTATTATCGGCCCAATTGATAAAGAGAATGTTAATACGATTAGCAAGCTGCCTGCATTGCGCGTCCCGCTACTCAGCCTTAATTATCCCGATCAGCAACCCTCACAACCTTTAGCAAATTTTTATCAATTTGGTTTAGCCGTTGAAGATGAAGCGCGCCAAGTTGCTCGCCAGGGAATTCAGGACGGTTACAAGCGCGCCTTAATTGTTTCAACGGCGCAAGAAGTGAGTGAACGCAGCGCGCAAGCATTTGCCGCTGAATGGCAAAAGCTTGGCGGCACACTGATTGGAAAAAATACCTTTGCATCGCAAGATAAATTTTCTGAAAGCTTTCGTCACCTGATGCTCTTAGATGAAAGCCAAGCGCGCGCAACCTTATTGCAGCAACAATTGGGAACCAAATTTGAATTTACACCGCGCCGCCGTGCCGATGTGAATATGATTTTTATGCCGGTAACACCTGATCAAGGTCGTCAAATAAAACCTACTTTAGTTTTCCAATACGCCAATAGCATTCCTGTTTACGCGACGAGCAGCGTTTATTCCGGCGATGCAGATGCCATTAAAAATGAAGATTTAAATGGCGTTCTGTTTAACACCTTACCGTGGGTGTTTGACAACAATAATCCCGCCAAACAAGCTATTGCACAAACCACAAAATCCGCTGCGGTTTATGGACGCCTACACGCATTAGGTGCAGATGCGTTTCATCTCTACTCGCGCATCCCCCAATTAAAACAAGCTCCAGACATGAAGCTTTATGGCGCCACCGGCTCACTGCAACTTATGCCTGACGGACGGATTGAGCGTGAACAAATGTGGGCGCATTTTAATAATGGCTTAGCCGAACCACTTGCCACGGTTGTCGATAATCAAAACGCTAACAATCAGGACACCAACGAATAAGATGTTTTTTAAAACATCTCCCGAACAAACCTCAGGCGCACAGGCAGAAGCTCGTGCAGAAGCCTTTTTGGCAAAACAAGGCTTGGTAAAACGCGCACAAAATTACCGCTGCAAACTGGGTGAGATTGATCTCATAATGCAACACCAAGATACCTTGGTTTTTGTTGAGGTTCGTTTGCGCACACACCAAGCATTTGCCAATGCTGCTGAAAGCGTTACTATTCGCAAGCAGCAAAAAATTATTAAAACCGCACAATATTATTTGCAACAATATCAACTTACGGATAAAGCCAACTGTCGCTTTGATGTCATAGCTTTCAGCGACAATGGCGAACCAGAGTGGATTAAAGATGCATTCTCGGCCTAACGAATTTTAGCTATTTGAATATAAATTATGGATCAACGAGTCATTACACTCTTTCACGAAAGTATCGAAGCCAAGATGCAAGCGGGCGAGCAACTCGCGCCACTCATCGCACACGCGAGCCACTGTATTGTAGAAGCACTGCTCAATGAGAAAAAAGTACTGACCTGCGGCAACGGTATTTCTGCTGCACACGCGCACATTTTTACTGCCAACCTTATGAATAGTTTGGAACAAGAGCGTCCCAGCTTACCGGCAATCAGCTTGGGTACAGATATCATCAGTAATGCTGACAACTCGAATACGAATGATATCTACGCAAAGCAAATTCGCACCTTGGGAAATCAGGGCGATGTGTTGTTACTGGTAACCACCACAGGCACTGCAAGCAATTTATTGCAGGCGATTAGCGCAGCCCATGATAAACACATGCAGGTTATTGCACTAACGGGTCGCGATGGTGGCGACGTAGCGGCATTATTGGATGCACAAGATATTGAACTTCGCGTGCCAGTGACGGCCAAACATCGTATTCATGAAGTACACTTACTCACACTCTTCTGCGTGTGTGATTTGATAGATCAACAACTGTTTGGTGGATTTTGAATATGAAAACCTATAGTCGCCTTAGTGTATTAAGTCTTGCCTTATGTGCCAGTTTATTAGCGACCGGTTGCGCTGAAGTTATTAATGCAACCACTAGCAAGCCCATTGAAATGAAAGCCAATGAGCGCACCATGGGCGCAAAGCTTAACGACAATGAAATTGAAACTGCTGCCAAAGTGAATATAAAGAAGGCTGACCCGCAGCTTGAACATGCGCATGTCAATATTGATAGCTTTAACGGCATAGTGTTACTCACCGGCCAAGTGCCCAGTGACGATTTGCGCAATCTGGTTGCCGATACCGTTTATAAACTCAACCCTGTGCGTGAAATTCACAATGAGTTAGTTGTTGGCGACCCCACTGGTTTTACCGCGCGCAGCCAAGACGCATGGATTAGCACCAAGATCAAAGCGCAATTATTAGCGGATAGCGAAACTGAAAGTCGTCGTGTGCATTTCGTTACCGAAAACCAAGCCGTGTTTTTAATGGGGATAGTGACACACGCTGAGGCAGATCGCATCGTCAATATGGTAAGCCACACCGCAGATGTACAAAAAGTCGTTAAAGTTTTTGAGTATGTCGACTAATACAAACATTGAAGTCTCGGAATTAAGTAAAGAAGCTCGCTCCTAAAACATACACACAGGAAACCATCATGGTCGCATTTATTGTTCTTCTGGTTATTATTGCGGTTGTCGTTTTTTATGTTATCGGTATTTACAATCAATTAGTTTCGCTGAAAAACCGCTACCAAAATGCCTTCTCGCAAATTGAAGTGCAATTGAAGCGCCGCTACGATTTAATTCCCAATTTGGTAGAAACCGCTAAGGGTTACTTATCTCATGAGCGCGAAACATTGGAAGCCGTCATTAATGCACGCAACCAAGCAGTCGGTGGATTAAAAGCTGCCGCTGCAGACCCAAGCAATGCAGCTGCAATGCAAGATTTAGCCGGTGCAGAAGGCGCATTGACCAGCGCCATGAGTCGCTTGAGTGTTGTAATGGAAGCCTACCCCGATTTAAAAGCATCACAAAATATGATGCAGGTATCGGAAGAGCTCACCAGCACTGAAAATAAAGTGTCGTTTGCGCGCCAGGCGTTTAATGATGCAGTAACTTCTTACAACACCTACAAGCAAACTTTTCCACCAGTATTTTTTGCCGCATCATTCGGTCACAGCCAAGACGCTTCTTTATTAGTGTTTGAAGACAGCAAAGAAATACAAGCGGCCCCCAAAGTCAGCTTTAAATAATAAAGAAGAAAGAGGCTATCATTAGATGGCCTTTTTTATTTCAGCTATAGCTATTTCTAGCTTTCGGCAATCGAGCTTCTTCTAATTACAAGCTTCTTTTAATAACGAACATCTTTAGCAACTGAGCGCTTATGAACTTCTTCGAACAACAAGATCTGGCCTATCGCAATACCAAGCGGTTAATTGTTTTGCTGTGCCTGGCTGTAGTTTCGCTTATTGCGGTCACCACACTCTTCTGCGCCACAGTCTTCTATTATATGGAGCAGAATACACATCATTACCTAGGCAACGCAGGTTTGTGGCAGGGCATCAAACATTCAATGAGCTGGAAAATGCTCGCGAGCATTAGTATTTCAGTTTGTGCTGTTATCTTTTTAGGCAGCTTATATAAGTTATTCCAACTCTCCAGTGGTGGTCGCGTGGTCGCGGAATCGCTTGGTGGTCGCCCGCTCACTGTTCACAATGCGAATGCCGATGAAAAGAAAATTCTCAATGTGGTGGAGGAAATGTCCATTGCATCAGGCACACCTGTACCACCGGTTTATATTATTGAAGATGAAGCGATTAATGCTTTCGCTGCCGGTCATACTCCTCAAGATGCAGTTATAGGTGTAACGCGCGGATGTATTCGCGTATTAAACCGCGATGAACTACAAGGTGTTATCGCCCACGAATTCAGTCACATTTTTCACGGCGACATGAAATTGAATATGCGTTTGGTGGCACTATTAAATGGCATTCTACTAATAGGTTTAATTGGCGAGTTTATTTTTCGCAGCTCAAACCAACGCGCAGCCTTTCGTTCCAGCAAAGATAAATCACCCGCGGCAATGATGGGTATTGGTTTGGGTTTAATGATTATTGGCTATGCCGGTACTTTTTTTGGCAACCTGATTAAAGCAGCAGTAAGCCGTCAACGCGAATTTTTGGCCGATGCATCCGCTGTAAAATTTACCCGCAATCCCGACGGCATTGGTGGCGCGCTAAAAAAATTAGGCGGTTATGTTGGTGGTTCGCAAATGGATGTCGCCAACGCATCGGAATTCAGTCACATGTTTTTTGGTGAAGGCACCAGTAGCATGTTTAGCGCTTTAGCCACTCACCCGCCTTTAACTGAACGCATTAAAAGAATTGATCCGCACTGGGATGGCAGTTTTAGTCACATTGATGTTTATGAAGAGACTGAAAATAGCCATATAGAAGAAGGAAGACTTTCTGACGACGCTGTTGATCACTCACCTCTAGAATTCAGCTCACCCAAAACCGCTATGGAATTTGTGGTGACTGTCGATCAAGTATTGCAAACCATCGGTCAACCCAACAAGTTACACCTTGCCTACGCACAACAAACATTGAGTTCCATTAACGATCAACTGCGCGAAGCTGCACATAACCCATGGGAAGCACAAGCGTTAATGCTGGGATTGTTGCTTGATAAAAACGCCGACAAACAAACTCATCAATGGCAGTTGCTCGGTCAATTGTTTTCAGATGCACAAATTTATTCACTCAAACCGCTAGCACAACAAGCCTCTTTATTAGAACCGCGTTTGCGCTTGCCTTTGTTGGAGCTCAGCTTGCCTGCGCTGAAAAATTTATCGACGCAACAATATGCAATCTTTCGCTCTGCGATGAGCAACCTTATTCATGCCGACGAGCATATTGATTTAATCGAATGGTCGTTCTTTAAAATTATCACTCACAATTTAGAGCCCAAACGTTCCGCTAATCGTTTGGTTGATTTAGCGCAATTGAAAAACGAAGCATGCACACTACTATCAGTTATCGCCAATGCTGGGACAGATTTAAAAGTTAATGCGCAAACGGCATTTGACAGCAGTAAATCCATTTTAGGTTTTGACGATGCTCAACTCATGAATGAAAGCGACTACAACATGATGGATTTGGATTTAGCAATTAACCGCTTAAATTGTGTTAAACCACTGCAAAAACCTAAGCTGTTAAAAGCTATGAGCCAATGTGTATTAGCAGATCAGCAAATTACTGTGGTCGAAGCCGAATTATTCCGCGCCATCGCTGATGCATTGGATTGCCCAGTGCCACCGCTGATTGTGGCAAGCCATTAGTTTTTTACATGTATAGTCCTGAAAACTACAACTTAACGGCGTCTAGCGGTTATAATGCGCGCCGTTTTGTTAAGACCCCATCGATTTAATCTCCGCAAATCGCCAACCACTTTTGAGGTGACCTACTGTGCAACCGGATCAAGCAACGCAATTGCGTCAATTGGAAAGCCAACTAGCCGCTGAATACCAAACTATTCTCAGCAAAAAATTGAACCTCGATTTAACGCGCGGCAAGCCATCTTCAGATCAACTGGATCTGTCTGATGCGCTCGACGGCATTCTCAAGGGCAACTACATTGCGGCCGATGGCACTGACACCCGCAACTACGGCGGCCTTGACGGGTTGCCCGAAGCTAAGCAATTGGGCGCCAATATCATGGGCGTGGATGCAGCCAACGTGCTCGTAGGTGGCAGCAGCAGTTTGACCCTTATGTTCCAACTCGCGTCTACCGCTTATTTGTTCGGCTTGAAAGATGCCGCTAGCGCGTGGAAAAACGAAGGCGAAGTGAAGTTCCTCTGCCCGGTTCCAGGCTATGACCGCCACTTCACCATCTGCGAGCAACTCGGCATCAAAATGGTTACCGTGCCTATGACCTCAACCGGCCCGGATATGGACGCGGTTGAAGCAGCCATCAAAGCCGACAGCAGTATCAAAGGTATCTGGTGTGTGCCTAAGTACTCCAACCCAACAGGTGTGGTGTACAGCGATGAAACCGTTGAGCGCATTGCCAAACTAGGCCAAATCGCCAGCGCCAACTTCCGCGTATTCTGGGATAACGCCTACTCAGTACATGACTTGGTTGACAATGCTCCACAGCTTGCGAGCATTATGGAAGCCACCCGCCGCAACGGCACCGAAGATTCAGTATTGCAGTTTGCCTCTACCTCTAAAATCACCCAAGCCGGTGCCGGAGTAGCTTTCGTAGCTGCTAGCGCCGCTAACTTGGCAGGCTTTAAGAAAGCTTTGGGCGCACAAACCATTGGCCCAGACAAGGTGAACCAAATTCGCCATACCCGTTTCTTACCTGACCGCAATGCACTCACTGCGCACATGAAGAAGCATGCGGAATTACTTAACCCACGCTTCGAAGCAGTATTGGCTGCCTTGGCAAGTGCATTTGAAGGCACAGATTTGGGTACTTGGGAAAAGCCTGTAGGCGGTTACTTCGTATCTTTCGATACCCGCAAAGGCTGTGCAAAAGAGACTGTTCGCTTGGCAGCTGAAGCCGGTGTTAAATTGACCCCAGCTGGCGCAACCTACCCCTACGGCAAGGATCCTGAAGATCGAAATATTCGTATCGCACCATCAGTTCCAACTGTGCCGGAAGTTGTAGAGGCCATGAAAGTGTTTGTCACCTGCGTAAAGCTGGCTTCAGTAAGGCAAGAACTCGCCGCACTGTCGTAAGTTTTACAACCTAATACAAAAGGCCTCATGGTACTCGCCATGAGGCCTTTTTCTTTTATGCACTGTTAGTTTTACTGCGATTTACATCTGCAGCCACTTCTCAGCGCACTGCTGATAACCAAAACATCTATTTTTTTCACAATTACGTCAAAAACTTTCCAACGCACACTCAATTCCGTTCTTATACTTCAAGAGCAAGGGTTATTTAACCTTTCATCAACGCCACTTAAATAATTATGTTCACTTTTTGGAGTGTTGACTTATGGGTGTCGCTAGAAACATAGAAAAATATTTAACAAACAATCAAATCGAATACTCACTACTTGAGCACGCATACGCAGAGGGTTCATTTAATACAGCTCGAGTTGCCAAGATCGACAATCGCTGTCTCGCTAAAGGCGTTCTGCTGCGTGACGAAGACTTTCATTACACACTCTGTGTACTCCCCTCAAGCCACAAAATTCTACGCCACACGCTCAACCAAATATTTGACCGACACATGCATCTTGTTGAAGAAGACGAACTTGTGCAATTTTTTAAAGATTGTGAAGCTGGCGCAATACCCGTTGTTGGTAAAGCTTACGGTATTGATGTGATTTGGGACGATGAGTTAATGGAGAATGATGTCATCTATATGGAGGCAGGCGATCACCGACATTTAATTTGTATCAAGCAGCCTGAATTTTCAAAGTTGATGCAAAACACCTTACACGATCATTTCAGCGCAACCCGCAGCCGTCACTACCAAGCACCTGTTCACGTTCGTAACACCTACGACTCTCTTTAAGGTTCATCACATCACACGGATGTGTTAACTACTCCGCACCTCGCAATCAATCCTCTAATCATTCAAACAAATCCAACTGATAGAAAGGCTGATCCTCACGCAAATCAACAAAGCGCACACCAACACCCAATAATCGCACTGGAGATTCTTTGCGAGCATAAGCATCACGACATAAATCCTGAAAGAGTGATACAACCAATTGGGTGCCTCCTCGTTCAATCGTCGTTTGAGTGAAATCGGCGAACTTTATTTTGACGAATATCTTCACCACCAAATAACCATCATCCAACCGTCTCAATCGACTTACCAATTGTTGCACGAGTTCAGGAAAGCGATTTAAACAGGCCGTCAAATTAGGTAAGTCTTGTGGAAAGGTATTTTCAACACTTAAAGATTTACGCCGGCGCGAAGGTGTTACTTCGCGATCATCAATTCCGCGGCACAACTCGTACAGGCGCACCCCAAACTGCCCGAAACGCTGTTTTAACTCGAAAATACTAAGGCGGCGTAAATCAGCGCAGGTCTTTACATTAATCTCTGCCAAGCGAGTATTAGTTGCTTTCCCAACACCAAAAATTTTACTCACTGGCAGCTGCATTACAAAACTATCTACAGCATGTGGCGCAATAACGAATAAGCCATTTGGTTTATTCCAGTCACTCGCAACCTTAGCTAAAAACTTATTTGGCGCTACGCCTGCTGAAATCGTTAGCTTTAATTCATCAGCAACCCGTTTGCGAATCTGCTCGGCAATACGCGTTGCGCTACCACTACAAAACTCACTGGCACTTACATCCAAATAAGCTTCATCCAAAGAAAGCGGTTCAACTAAATCCGTGTATTCATAAAAAATATGACGCATAGCAACTGACGCTTCTTTGTAAGCTTCCATGCGATGCGGCAGAATTATTAAATCAGGGCAAAGTTTTTTGGCGGCTAGGGATGACATAGCCGAACGAACACCAAAGTAACGCGCTTCATAATTGCACGTTGAAATAACACCGCGCTGTTCAGAGCTACCTCCTACAGCGATAGGTCGAGAACGCAAAGAAGGGTCATCGCGCATTTCAACTGCTGCATAAAAACAATCTGCATCGCAATGAATGATTTTTTTCACAAACAATATTCCAAAAAATAAAATAAACATTATCGATACTGTATATACAT
>JAGKXD010000172.1 GCA_021151525.1 Cellvibrionaceae bacterium
GCTCATGCTTATGCCGCTTTCCTTAGATTCGGTCTCTCACCGATTTTTCTTACGTCTTACTCTTGCGATTACAGCTCAACACCGCTACGCGAGGATGACGACTCCTTACTTTAATTACACACCATCTTTCAAATGATAGTACGCAGCGTTATGGCGCAATTCGGTTTTGAATGCGCGCACTGTCGTATCAGCATCAATTACCAAGGCTTCAATGCCGGCGATTTCTGCGTAGTCCACAATCTCATCCGCCGTTACACCTTGAGTGTAAGCACTGTGGTGCGCACCGCCTGCTTGAATCCAGGCTGCTGCTGAAATTTCAAGATTTGGGCGCGGTTCCCACAAAGCTTTTGCCACGGGTAACTTTGGCAATTCTTGGGCAGGCGTTACTGTGTCTACTTCGTTGATGATTACACGGAAACGCGTGCCGATATCAATCAAAGAAATACACAAAGCTGGACCCGCTTTGCCGGTGAAAATCAAACGGGCGATATCATTGCGGCAACCAATGGTGTGCAAATGAACTTCGAGTTTTGGTTTTGCTGCAGCGATTGATGGACAAACTTCTAACATGTGCGCACCAAGAACTTGATCGGTACCACCAAGAGACGCGCCTCCGAAGTGATAGGTGTAATCTTCCATAAAAGATGAACCACCAGCACGACCTTTGGAAATGACTTTGCAGATGTGCACCATTGCTGCAGTTTTCCAATCACCCTCACCACCGTAACCAAAACCAGCAGCCATCAAACGTTGTGTTGCCAAACCAGGGAGATTGGTTAAGCCAGTTAAGTTTTCGAAGCAGTTGGTAAATGCACCAAAGCCACCATCCGTTAAAAATTTCAGCATGCCCAATTCAAGACGCGCTTCGTTTTTCAACATTTGGTATTGATGTTCGTCATCAAAAATAGCGGGGTTAACATCGTATTCTTTTTTGTAGACTTCAATTTGTGCAGCAACTTGCTCATCAGAAACTGCATCAACCACTTTTTGCAAATCACCCAAGCCGTAAGCGTGAACTTCGTAACCAAAGGTAATTTGTGCAGACACTTTATCTCCATCGGTCACAGCAACTTGACGCATGTTGTCGCCAAAGCGTGCCACTTTTAAATTTTGGCTAGCGTACCAACCCATAGCAACGCGTGCCCAGCTGTCGATTTGCTTTTGCACAGACTCAGTTGCCCAGTGACCAACAACTACTTTGCGCTCTTGACGTAAACGTGTGCTCACATGGCCGAACTCGCGGTCGCCATGTGCACTTTGGTTGAGGTTCATAAAATTCATATTAATTTCAGCAAAGGGCAACTCTGCGTTAAATTGCGTGTGCAAATGCATGTAAGGCTTGCTCAATGCACGCAAACCAGAGATCCACATTTTTGCGGGAGAGAAAGTGTGCATCCACAAAATTAAACCAACACAATTTGGATTGCTATTTGCCGCTTGGCACACTGCAAGAATTTCGCTTGGAGATTTAACCGTATCTTGCGCAACAACTTTGATAGAAATATTTGCAGACTCAGTTAAACCCGCTGCAATTTTTTGACTATTCTCGGCGACTTGTTTCAATACGCCAGGGCCGTATAAATGTTGTGAGCCAGTGACCAACCAGATTTCTTTATCGCCGTAGATTTTCATTTTTTCTTTCCTCAGAAAACTTGTGTAAATTCAATAATATTTTTGCAATTCAATAACGTCTTGCAAGACTCAATTCATCAGGGAGTCGTCATCCTCGCGTAGCGGGGATCCAGCTTTTGCTTTACATCTTATGGATCCCCGCTACGCGAGGATGACGATTCCCTACTTAATTTAATTCACTAGCAATCAATTTTTATTTTTGCCCGTAATAGGCGTTCTTCCCGTGCTTGCGCAAATAATGCTTATCAACAATGCCCTGCTTTAGCGGCGGTGTTGTTTGTTGTAAGGTTTTGGTGAGGTAAGCCATGCGTGCAATTTCTTCCAAAATCACTGCGTGATAAACCGCGTCCGCACCACTCTTACCCCAAGTAAACGGCGCGTGACCCGCGACAATCACCATCGGTACTTCTTTTGGGTCGCGCGATTTAAAGCAATCGGTAATTTGCACACCGGTTTCTTCTTCATAATCGCGTTGGATTTGTTCGTCAGTCATTACGGCTGTGCAAGGAATTTCGCCGTAAGCATAATCTGCGTGGGTAGTGCCGTAGCAAGGAATAGCTTGCTGAGTTTGCGCCCACGCCGTTGCATAAGTTGAATGGGTGTGAGTTACGCCGCCGATAGTTTCAAAATGACGATACAAATGCGTGTGGGTTTTGGTATCTGATGAAGGACGCATTTTTCCGTCAACAATATTGTTTTCCAAATCCACAATGACGATATCGTCTGGCGTTAATTTTTCGTAAGCCACACCGCTCGGCTTAATTGCAATCACGCCTTTTGCACGATCAATTTGCGATACATTGCCCCAGGTGTAGACCACCAAATTGCGACGCTGTAATTCCATATTGGCTTCGTAAACTTCGCGTTTTAGTTCGAGGTAGCTCATTACTTTAAAGCTCCTGAATTGACGAAAGTACCGAGCGTTAAATACTTTTGATACAAAACTTCATACGCTGCTGCAGCTTCAGCATTGGGTGTGTAAGTTTTGCACACAGTCGATGCCATGACTTTTTGTGCGCTGGCAACATCCGGATAACCACCACCAACAACAGCTGCGAAAATCGCAGCACCGAGTGCGCAGCTTTGTTCGCTCTCTAAAACTTCAATCGGGCAATTCCACACATCGGCGCAGGTTTGCATGACGAAATCAGATTTTTTGGAGATGCCGCCAATCGCCACTACTGAATTAATCGCCACACCTTCTTGTTTAAAACGTTCGATAATGGCGCGTGCACCGTAAGCTGTAGCTTCAACCAAGGCGCGGAAAATTTGCGGCGCTTGGCTGCCCATTTTTAATCCGGCAATTGCCATGGCAACGGATTGATCTGCGTCAGGCGTGCGACGACCATTCACCCAATCCAATGCGGTAATGCCCGCTTCGCCAATCGCCAATTTGCTTGCAGCTGCACTCAAAGCAACGAGTGTTTTCTCTTCAATTTCTTCGACAAGTTTTGCTTTTGTTGCGTCATCCAGCAACGCAGATGAACTCAACAAATTTGCAACAGGCCAATTAATTAAATTGCGGAACCAAGCGTACAAATCGCCAAATGCTGATTGACCAGCTTCTAAACCGACTAGGCCAGGAGTAACAGAACCGTCTACTTGACCGCAAATTCCGCGAATACATTTCTCGCCAATATCTTCGTAACTGGCGACAGTAATATCGCAAGTAGAGGTGCCCATAATTTTGGTGAGCACGCCGGGTTTAACATTGGCGGCAACAGCGCCCATGTGGCAATCGAATGCGCTGAAGCTTACGGGTGTGCCTACTGGCAAGCCGAGCAAGCCGGCCCACTCAACCGTTAACAAACCGCAGGTTTGATCTGAGGTAAAAGTTTCGGCGGGTAATTTATCGCGCAGACCATCAAGCAGCGGATCAATACCCACAAAGAAATCATTGGGTGGGTAACCGCCCCAGCTTTCGTGCCACATCAATTTGTGGCCAGTCGCGCAACGTCCCATACGCAATTTGGATGGATGAGTTGTGCCCGTGATGACGGCAGACATCCAATCGCAATGCTCAACCCAGAGGTAAGCAGCTTTGGCAACAGATGCATCTTCACGCAACACATGCAGGGTTTTCGCCCAGAACCATTCAGAGGAATAAATCCCGCCTTCGTATTTCAAATAGTTTTCTTTGGCTGAATTGGCAGCGGCAGTAATTTCTTGCGCTTCTTTGATCGCGGTGTGGTCTTTCCACAAGACAAACATGGCATTGGGATTTTCAGCGAACTCTGGCTTGAGTGAAAGCGCCACACCATCGCGATCAACTGCAATGGGCGTAGAGCCTGTTGTATCGAAACCTATTCCAACCACTTGGGCTGCAGCTCCAGCAGGCGCCTTTTCCCAAAGCCCCTGAACAACTTGCTCAAGACTTTCTAAATAATCCAAGGGGTGTTGGCGGAATTGGTCTTTGGCGGGCACGGAGTACAAGCCCTTTTTCCAACGCGGGTAATAGACCACATTTGTTGCCACTTCCTTACCGGTAAGGGCATCTACCAACAAAGCACGAACCGAATCGCTGCCGTAATCAAGGCCTAAAGCATAGGAAGTCATCGCATCACCATAGTCATTATCACATCCATCAAGGATGTTTTATTTTGTATGATAATATTATTCACTAACTTAGCTTTTTGTCAATTGTTTGCTGGTAAAAAAACGGCAAATTATCAGACTATTTTTTTGCTAAATGAACGCCCCCAAAAACAAAAAAGCCGAAAAGTTTTAGGCACTTTTCGGCTTAGGATTTAGCTGAGGATGCAGGCGCTCGCACCCATCGCCCCCGTGTTTAAGAGTCTATTTGGCAGGCGAGGCACCTTCAGTTGTCATAATAATGCGCTTGATGGTGCCATCTGCGTTGTAATACAAATCATCGATACACACGGAGCGACGAAAGCTACCCCCATCAGGTTGAACACCGCCGTTGTGGTAAATAAAGTAGCTTTTACCTTTAAAATCGATAATCGCCTGATGATTAGTATTGGAGTTGCCTGCCAACTCATTAAGAATGCCTTTGTACTCCCAAGGCCCGGTCACACGCTTGCTCATGGCGTAGGCGATTTTCTCCGGAAAGCCTGTGGCGTAGGACAAGTAGTACCAATCGCCATGCTTATGAATCCAAAGCGCCTCGGTAAAGTTAGGAATGTTGATTGGCGTGATGGGGCCATCCAGCTCTACCATGTTCTGTTTTAGCTTAGCGTAGCGCGGCTTAGAATTGCCCCAAAAGAGATAGGCTTGGCCGTCATCATCGATAAACACTGAGGGATCAATATCATCCCAATCGTTAGGGGTATCAGTCGTCATGTCGTTGGAAATCAACGCCTTGCCCAAAGCGTCTTTAAAAGGCCCAAGTGGTGAATCACCCACGGCGACACCTATGGCAAAGCCGGGCTTGGTGTCATTGTGACGCACAGCCACATACCAATAGAATTTACCTTTACGTTCAATAACTTGGCTTGCCCATGCATCGCCTTTCGCCCATTTAAAATCACTTACCTTCATGCGTGGGCCGTGAGCCTCCCAATTCACCATATCGCTGGATGAAAATACCAGCCAATCGTGCATTTCATAGAATTTAGTATTGTCTTTGGCGACGTCGTGGCCGGTGTAAAGATAGACCTTATCTTTCACCACCAGAGCCGCTGGGTCGGCCGTAAGTACATCTGAAAAGAGCGGATTGGCCGCCAGGCTCGGAGCGCTAAAGGCAAGCGCGCACAAGACACCAAGGGATGCTGAAAATAAGGATGGGAATTTCATTGTTTTTCACCTCATTAGATATTATTGTATTACTATATAGG
>JAGKXD010000173.1 GCA_021151525.1 Cellvibrionaceae bacterium
GGTGGAATACCTTCTGCGGCGCGTTCTGCGACCTGTTTACGATAGGCTTCAAGCACGGTTTTATCCTCATTAGTGTAGGGGTTACTCCTTCAACAGGATCTCTGTTTCAGGAGACTATCCATGACCATCATGGATGCTAAAGGGCGCTTAAAAAATAAGCGTACTTTGAATTGCTCGCGAAAGAGCGGTAAATCGGGCGCAAAGTATACCTGAAGCAATTAAGCCTGTTAATGGTAGAGCGATTAGCTTCGCTGGCTTCGGATTTTGCGGTCTCTTGTGATAAGGTGGCGTGCCTGTTTGGTCGATCAAAACTATGAGGTGAGAGGTGCTTGGTAATTCAAGCAAAAAACAATAACGACTCTACAGCACACGCCCCAACTAAAGACCACCCGGATGAGGACACTATGAATACCAAAAAGCATCACCTCATGATTTCCGGCCTTATGGCCAGCTTATTGTTAGTCGTTGGCTGCGGCCAAAAAGAAGAGACAGCAACACCCGCAACTCCAGCCGAAGTTGGATCTCCAGCAACCCCGGCCGCGAGTGCAGCTACTGCCGATGGGACAACTGTCAATGGAGCAGCTGCCAATGGAACAACCTGTAGTGGTACTGCACCATCAGGTGATTTAACCCCTGTGCGTATCCAGGCAGCTAACACCACTCGCACAGAAGATGGGTTGTACGAAGGCCCGGTGTGGATCAAGGATTCACTGTATTTTTCGGATTTTACCTTCAGCACCGGCTTTCCATCGCGCATCCAGAAATTAAACGCCGATGGAACTGTTACTACCGCAATCGATGATTCGGGTAGTAATGGATTGGCTGTTGATAACAACGGCTTTTTAATTGCAGGCACACACAAATACAAAGGCCTGTCGCGTTTCAACCCGGAAACCGGTGAGCGTACCCCGGTGGCGGAACATTACAATGGCAATGTTTTTAACTCGCCGAACGATATAGTGGTCGCCAAAGACGGCACTATTTATTTTACTGACCCTGGATTCCAGCGCGATGCCGCGCCCGGTGGCCAGGAAAAAACTGGTGTTTACCGTGTGGCAACTGATGGTGTTGTGACTTTGGTGGATGACACTATTATCAATCCTAATGGTATCGCCTTGTCACCTACCGAAAGTGCATTGTATGTGAATGGTGGTGGTGAACAGGGGATCTTGCGCGCCTATCCAATTGTTGATGGTGTACCGCAAAAAGGAACTGATCTGGTTACCGGTTTAACCATTCCTGATGGCATGGCGATAGATTGCTTGGGTAATATTTATTTGACCGAACATATCGCGCGCAAACTGCGTGTGTATGATCCGCAGGGCCAGCAGATTGCCCAAGCTACTACGGATGCAAATTTAACCAATGTTGCTTTCGGTGGTGCTGATGGAAAAACCCTGTTCCTGACCGGCGCCGGGGCACTGTGGAAAATTGATTTGGCCATCACGGGTACGCCCTATTAAATAGCCGGCACACCTTATTAAAGCGGTTGTAAAAAACAGTTATTAATTTGTTGAAGATGTAAACCTGAGCGGGCCGAGTAATCGGCCCGTTGCGTTAAAAAATTATGCTTGTACTAAAACCTGTAAAAACACCCTGTGTAGGTATTTGTTCCACCGGCATTGGCGACAGTGTCTGCCGTGGCTGCAAACGTTTTGCCCATGAAGTTATCGATTGGAATTCCTACACCCACGAACAAAAACTATTGATCGCCCAGCGTCTCGAGCATTTTCTCGCGCAAATCGTGCAGAACATGATTCAGATCAAAGATGAAAAATTGCTGCTCACCCAAATTAAACACCAGCAAATTCAATTTAAGCTGGAGCAAAACCCTTATTGCTGGGTATTTGATTTGCTGCGCGCGGGCGCCAGCCAAATTCAGGATTTGTCCCTTTACGGTTTGGAGTTGCAACCGGGCTGGCAAGGTGCGTCGCTGGGTGTTATCCGCGACAATATCGACAAGGATTTTTTTGCGCTGAGTTGCGCGCACTACGAACGCTATATCTCTCCGTGTTTCGTAACTTCCGAAACGCTCGATTACCACAAATAGTTATCTTGAATATTTATGAACGCACTCGCTCGAATCCACGAATTTCTCCACTGTGAAACGCCAGATGCCTGGATTAAAAATGCATTGGATAATCAAGCGCTGTTATTGCTTGACCATGCCAACTGCGAAAAGAAAGCTGCATCCACTGCACTAACGTTAATGTTTCGCTACGTTGGCGATTTCGACATGATGCAAAAAATGTCGCGCCTCGCGCGTGAAGAGTTGCGTCATTACGAGCAGGTGATGGATATCATGGAAGCGCGCGGCGTTGCTTATGATCAAATCACCCCGGGTCGTTACGCTGGTGAATTACGCAAACTTGTGCGCACCTCAGAGCCAGGTCGCTATATAGATACACTCATCGTCGGCGCTATCATCGAAGCCCGCTCCTGCGAACGCTTCGCCAAGCTCGCTCCACATCTCGATGAAGAATTGCAAAAATTTTATCTCTCCCTGTTAAAGTCTGAAGCCCGTCACTACGAAGATTATTTAACCCTCGCCAAACGCGCCGCCGAAGGTGCTGATATTTCGGCGCGAGTGCAGGAATTTTTAGCGTTGGAAAAAACCTTGATTGAAGGTTCGGATGAGGAATTTCGGTTTCATTCGGGTGTGGTTTGCTGACCAGATAAAAACTCTTGTATTGCTTTAATAATGGCCATTAAGTTGTTATTGGTTATGGGCTTTTTAGAAAGTCCATAGCTTTTTAGGTTCGCAGAAAAGTATTTGCCAGTTCAAAAAAATGGACGCTTCAGATCGTCTATGTTAAATTTCGCGCCAGAATAAATCCCTTGGATAGTAGTATTTTTAGGACAGCATATACCAGCTTCTGGTGAATTGCTGGGATGCGTTCCCTCCGCGTCACCCTCTCCGGAATTTACAGGATCCAGGGACAATCATTTGTCTCTTTCTTCTTTCTATGGATGGCATTTCTCATGTCTATGTCTGCTTTTTCCTTTGGTCGCTTGAGTTCATCACTTCAAGTTGTTTGTGTTGCGTTGCTGTTTTCATTGTCAGCTTCTGCGCAAGTGACACAAACACTTGGCTCGTTGGATGTTGATCGCCTGGGTGCCGCTGTTTATATCCTGCCTATATCTGCCCCTAATGGGGTTGGTGGGGTAAAACCCAATATTACAGCGCTGTATAACAGCCAGGCTGCAAACGGTTTGCTGGGAAAGGGCGGCTCCATTGGAGGACTGAGTGTCATCAAGCGTTGCTCGCAAAGTCTGGTGCGCGATGGAATCAATAAAGCAATTAGCTGGACTGCCGAAGATCGTTTTTGTATCGATAGCCAACGCTTGATGTTGGTAGCAGGCACACAAGGCGTCGCAGACAGTCAATACAAAACTGAAATTGACAACGGTGTGGTGTACACCGCAAAAGGCGGTACTGCCGGTAACCCGGATTATTTCGAAGCGCGTGCAGAAGATGGTGCAACTTTAATATTTGGTGGCGCAGCAACAGCAAAAGAGCAAGGCGCTGCCACTATGACCTGGGCATTAAGCCAATATAAAGATGCCGCTAACAACGCAATTGAATATACCTACGAAGGTACGGCTGCAGATGGTTTGCGCATCAGACGCATTAACTATGCGTTCGCTGTTCCCAATACCACCACCGATCCTGGTGCGTACATCGAATTTGTCTATCGGGATCGCGATGATCCAATCTCAAAATATGTAGCGGGCTATGAGTTCCGTACCAACAAATTACTCACGCAAATTAATTCGTATTCATTGTTGGGGTTATTGCATCGCAGTTATCAATTTGATCTGGCGACCAGCAGTGGTTTGGCGGGGTACGTGACGCGTTTGCAGGGCGTGGATGAATGTACGAGTTTTACCAATTGTTTTTCAGCTACGCAATTTGCGTGGGGCACTACGCAATTAGCTACATCGGGCTCTGTAGAGCTTAAAGATATAAAAATAGAGTTTCTTGGTTCTGTGCCAAAAGCTTCAAGTGGTGCCATGCCAATGCTGGATTTTGGGCGGTGTGCATGGTGCTTTAGGAAATGGGCCGATATTAATGGCAATGGCTTTTCAGAATTAATTTGGGCTCAATCAAGCAATGACTTAAATAGTGCTGTTGTTGCTTTTGATGGTGCGTTATTGCCTTACGATGCTCCGAAAAAGACGAGCCTATTATCATTCACTAACATTGATTGGTATTCGGCATATAAAGCTCCGCAGTTGGAGTTTGTTGATGCTAATGCGGATGGCATGATGGATTTGCTAACGCCTCAAAAGCAAACTACCTATGTTCAGGAGCCTTACCGTTGGAATGTGTCGTCAATTTATAGGGATGCATCTGGCTGGAGTGTAAGTTCGTCCTCATCACTTGATCTTCATGGCGCGGTTAAGGCAATAGATCTGGATGGCGATGGGTTGCAGGAGGTATTGGGCTTCAATAGAAATGAAGTTGAGTTGCATTTATATAAGGTAAAAAACGATACAACCAAATCGTTGAGCGATAAAGATTACTGGTCTTTGCAGCGAGTAGGGAAATTAAAACTATCAGATTTTACGCAAGGCGTGGCTCTGGGAATTACAGCGAATGGCATGGCCGCGGGTGATATTAATAATGATGGTAAACAGGAACTGTTGATTTCATTAATTGTAGGTGATTACAGCAAAAATACCCTGACCAATCGAATTAATTGGTATGAACTTGCTGATAATCAGCTGGTTTATAAAGGAACTGTCTATGAAAAAGTCTGGTCTGGTTATGCGACCGACAGTGACACCGGAAAGTTGATGGATCGTTCGTCGGTTGAACAGCTACTGTTAAAAGATATTAATGCGGATGGCAGTGCTGATGCCCTTGTCCGGATGGCGGGGGTGTGGAGCTATGCTTTGGGTAAAGGAAATAATTTTGTACCTTTGCAGGCCTTGTCTGTGCCAGGTGGCAGTCAGGACAGTGATGGATTTGATGATTTAAATAAAGATGGAATGCTCGATTTTGTATATGGTCAGTACAATTCAACAACCCAGTTGCGTGAGTATTATGTTCGTTATTGGGAGCCTCGTACATCAGGTTACACGCCTGCCGTTTTAATTCGTTCTAGCACGTTGGCGCCAGCGTATTTTACGGATGTTAATGGCGATGGTTATTCTGATTTTGTGGAGTTTGATCGAACGTCTGCATCTAATAATGGTGATGTGATAAAGATTTATGGTCTTTCCAATCCAGTGGGAAGTGCTACGTCAGGTTACCAGGGTGTGGTAAAGCAGGATGCGATTACACAAATCAAAACAGGGATCAGAAGCTCAACGGAGATCGAATATCAGAGTTTGATTCGTCCTGGAAAAGTGGCTGCCAGGACATGTGCTTACAATGTTGAGTGCCAGTCGTTTTGGGA
>JAGKXD010000174.1 GCA_021151525.1 Cellvibrionaceae bacterium
AATTAAAGCAGGTGATGAAGTTAATATCACTTCAGCCTATGGGGAAATGAAAGCGGTAAAAGTATTTAGTTTCAACCTGCCACGCGGCAACCTCATGGCTTATTATCCGGAGGCCAATATATTAATTGGCAACGAGCATGATCCTCGCAGTAAAACACCAGCTTTTAAATCAGTAGCAGTAAATATAAGGGCGAGATGATTTAATAAACTCATCCTGCCCTTATACAAACTCCAGTACAAATTATTTACTGACTTTTACCAACACGCCTGCGATTATCACCAATAACAGCAGGCTGACCCAATTGATGCTCCCGCCGCCAGATGAACCGCCGCTATTCGTTGCAGCAGGTGTTGATGATGCTTCCGCTGATGAGCTACTGCTCGATTGAACTGAGCTAGAGCTTGCACTGCTTTTTGCGCTTGAACTACTCGCACTTGATGCAGAACTGGAGCTCTGAGCAACCATAGTTAAGGCCACCAAATTTGTAATATCGCTCGCCACAAAATTATCTTGCACACCCGCCTTAAATGCTGCTTTCGTTTGCGCTGTGGTATTAAATCGCCAATCCGTTTCTTTATTCACGTTGAACCAAGTGATGGCTTTAATGTGCGGGTAATTATTTTTTAATTGGAAAAATAAATCGTTAATCCAACTCACTTTATCGCGCCCGCTAGTTTCACCGGTTGATGAACAGCCAAACTCACCTAACATGATGGGTTTATTCGGGTAGTTAGCAACCACCTTTTTATAACTGCCGCCGAACACATCTGAAAATGTTTGCCAAGATGACCAGCTTTGCGATGTACCCCAGTTGTAGCCATCAATCGCAACCCAATCCACATACTGATCGCCGGGGTAGTAAGCCGTAATGTCCTGACTATTTTTTCCGCCATTGCCGACGTTAGGCGACCACAACCAAATTGCATTATTGCCACCCGCAGCAGCAACCTTGTCATGTACATATTGATAAGCCTGAACCCATTTGGTCGCGCTTGCGATGGTGCCATTCATATTTCCATTATCGTAATTCCATGGATACCAATCTCCGTTAAATTCGTGACCAAAGCGCAGCATTACCGGGTGACCAAACTGATGTACCGCTTCGCCAAAAGTTTGCAAATAGCTATCCCACTTGCCCGCAAGAATTTCGTCCATCCCCATCCACGGCTCCCACACAATGTGCGGAACATATCCTGCGCTATAAACACTTTGCGCCTGGGCCAAAGGAAAGCCGCTGTTGCGCCAATTGATATACCACATCACCATCGCCGGACTTTTGCCCAAATCAGTCGCAAGCGTTTGAACCCTGCTCAGATCAGTTTGCAAACCTTCCTCAAATATTCCCCAATAGATATTATCGCTCGCGTTGAGGTTGGGCTCAGCATTGACGGAAGCTGCAGTGAATGAGAGGAGCATGAGTAAGGCTATTATTCTGGATAAGATTGTTTTCATGTGTACTGCCTTGGATCATTGGATGAGTGTTTTTATAGTGCCAAAAGGCGCGAGCCTTATCGGCTGCAGTCATTTGGTTTGATGCATCTTCGGCTTTTTGTGCCATTTAATCGCACCAGTTTGCTCGGTGACCGCAAAGTGGTGTGCTAATAACGAAAGATCGAACTCACCCGGCAGCGAGATATCTAATTTTTACCTCTGAGATTCAGTAGCCACAGAAAATCCACATAGACTGAGGACAAAATGCTAGTTCAAGATGAGGGAATTAAAGATAGGGTTTAATGCGGACGATAGAGGGATTTTTTGGGCACTCCGTGCCCGAGCAACTTAAATAGAAACACTAATTGATGGATTGCTCCGGCGCCTGTCGCGCCCTGCTCTGGTTTCCAATAGCGAATCTTTACGTTGCTGACGACGATCTTGCGTTTGTTTTCTACGCTCGGTTTCTGGCTTAACCACATACTCGTTAACAATAGCGTCGCTCGCCAGTGAATGCTCTTCCGGCGCATGAGAAGAATCGCCCACCGGCTTTACTACCGTAGGCGTTACCACTGGGGCACTGGGGCGAATGTAAACCATACAAATAACCTTAACTAACCGAAAAATGTGGAACAGAATCAAACGTCCTGATCACCTTATCGGCAATTTCAGCAAAATCTTTACCAATTTATGCGCCACTCTTAAACCATTTAAGGTTTTCGTGAAGCCGCACTACATCTCCGACGACAAACAAGGTAGGCGCATGTACTTCTTGGGACGCAACTACATCCGCAATAGTTGCCAAGTCTGCAATGATTACCCGCTGCTGCTGGGTAGTGCCGCGCTCAATGAGGGCCACCGGTGTGCTTGCTGCACGCCCGTGGGCAACCATGGCTTCGCAAATGTCTTTTAAACCCACCAAGCCCATGTAAAACACAATTGTCTGGGTTGGATTGGCTAGCTCAGGCCATTGCACATTAATGGAGTCATCTTTCAAATGCCCAGTCACAAAACGCACCGACTGGGCGTAATCACGATGGGTCAACGGAATACCAGCATAGGCCGCACAACCTGACGCCGCCGTGATGCCCGGCACAACTTGAAAAGGGATATGGTTTTGCGCAAGCAGCTCAATTTCTTCACCGCCACGCCCAAAGATAAACGGGTCACCGCCTTTTAAGCGCAATACGCGTTTGCCTTGCTTCGCCAAATCCACCAAAAGTTGGTTGATATTGTCCTGCTGCATGGCGTGTTCGCTGCGGCGTTTACCCACATAAATTCGCTCGGCATCGCGGCGCACTAAGTCCATTACACCGTCGGAAACTAAACGATCATAGAGAACAACATCGGCTTGTTGCATCAAACGCAGAGCTTTCAAAGTCAGTAATTCAGGGTCACCAGGGCCGCCGCCAACCAAATAAACTTCGCCTTGAGTGAGCGATGCGTCTTCGCTTGCAATTTCATCAGTAAGAATTTTATCTGCTTGTTCTTGCTGATCATTCATCGCCAACTCAGCAGCAGGACCTTGCAGAATTTTTTCCCAAAACTTGCGGCGACTATCGCCATCATCGAAACGCGCTTTTACTTTATCGCGCCAACGGCTAGCCAAGTGCGCGAGCTTGCCGTAGCTCATGGGAATAAGAGTTTCTAATTTTGCTCGCACCAAACGCGCCAGCACCGGCGCTTCACCGCCACTAGAAATAGCAATCATTAAGGGAGAACGATCAATTATCGCGGGCGTGATATAGGTACAGAGCGCAGGAGTATCCACTACATTCACGGGGATATTTTTTTGCTTTGCATGAGCGGAAATTGTTTCATTTAATTCGTGAATATCTGTTGCGGCTACTGCGAGCACACAATCATTCATATCACCGGCTTGATATTCCCGCACGAGCAATTCGCCTTGGTGTTTTGCGATTAGCTCGCGTAACTCAGATGAAACTTCAGGCGCAACTACGCGCAGAACTGCACCAGCTTTTGCTAGCATGCGCCCTTTACGTGTAGCAACATCACCACCGCCTACGAGTAAGCAGCGACGATTTTTTAAATCGAGAAAGACGGGGAAGTAATCCATAAAAATACTTAACAATTTCATCAATAAACATACAAAGAAAAAAGGTGGGTTCTACCCACCTTTTTTTATTTTTTTACTGGCAACAATGCATCCTGCCCGCCCATATACGGGCGCAAGACTTCAGGAATCGTGACACTGCCATCTTCACACTGGTAATTCTCCAACACTGCCAACAATGTTCGACCGATTGCCAAACCAGAGCCATTCAAAGTATGGAGCAATTCAGGTTTACCCGTTTCTGGATTGCGGTAACGCGCAAGCATACGGCGCGCTTGGAAATCACGGAAACTACTGCACGAAGAAATTTCGCGGTACTTATTTTGCGATGGAACCCAAACTTCAATGTCGTAGGTTTTTGCAGAAGAAAAACCAATATCGCCACCACACAAAATAACAGTGCGATGCGGCAAACCCAATTGTTGCAAAATAAATTCTGCGTGACCAACCAGATCTTCTAATGCAGCATCTGACTCTTCAGGACGAACAAATTGAACCAATTCTACTTTTTCAAATTGGTGCTGACGAATCATGCCGCGCGTATCGCGACCATAGCTACCCGCTTCAGAACGAAAACAGGGAGAGTGGCAAACCATTTTAATTGGCAGCTGCGAGTCTTCCACAATTTCATTGCGATAAATATTGGTAACTGGAACTTCCGCAGTGGGAATTAAATAAAATTCACGCTCGTCGGTTAACTTAAATAAATCTTCTTCGAATTTTGGCAACTGGCCAGTACCAAACAAAGAATCGCGATTCACCACAAAGGGTACGTTAACTTCTTCGTAACCGTGTTTGTTAATATGTGTATCCAACATAAATTGCGCAAGCGCACGGTGCAAACGAGCAACACCCCCACGCAACACTGCAAAGCGAGTGCCGGTGATTTTAGTTCCTGTTTCAAAATCCAATCCACCAAGATCTGCGCCCAAATCCACGTGATCTTTAATCGGAAAATGAAAACTTTTGGGCATTGCCCAACGGCGCACTTCCACATTATCTTCATCGCTTGCACCGAGCGGAACTTCCTCTGCTGGCATATTGGGAATGGCATTTACGAACTCATCCCATTCTTTTTGAACGTTTGCCAATTCAACTTCGGCGCTCGCCAAATCTTGTTTAATTTGCTCAACGGCTTGCATCAAAGGTGCAACATCTTCGCCTGCTTGCTTTGCTTTCCCAATGGCTTTGGAACGCGCATTGCGATCTTGTTGCAAAGCTTCGGTTTTAATTTGAATCGCTTTGCGCGATTCTTCTAATGCATTAATGCGAGCAACGTCTAATACAAGACCACGCTTACTTAACGCAGCAGCAACTACGTCGGGATTATTGCGGAGTAATTTTGAATCTAACATGATGGATAATTTTCTATAAAAGTTAAAAATTCTTCTTCATCGCCTTTCCTCGACGGAGAAAATCCAGCGCTTTAATTATGAAAACCAAAAGCTGGATCCCCGCTTACGCGAGGATGACGACTCCCTACAAAACTAAAATAATTTTTGCGTAACTTGCATTCCAAAATACGCAAACAGCAAACCCAGTACTACAGAGCTTGCTGCATAAAATAATGAAATCGCTACATGGCCTTCTTGCCACATTTGCAACATTTCTAACGAAAATGCCGAGAAGGTTGTGTAGCCCCCCAGAATTCCCGTAATAACAAACAATCGCCACTCGCCAGACACAAGCGCTCTTTCAACAATTACTACGTAGGCAGCACCAATTAGAAACGAACCTGAAATGTTGACGACAAAAGTGCCAAACGGAAAACGGTAATTCAGCATAGGCGTTAAATAACCAACCGCCGCGTAGCGCGCGATGGAACCGAGTGCTCCGCCAAGTGCGATCATTAACCATTGCATTTTTAATTCTCAGTTTTTAACCCCACCCC
>JAGKXD010000175.1 GCA_021151525.1 Cellvibrionaceae bacterium
GCTTCGGCCTCATCCGTGAGCAGCACTGGAACCACTACCTCAGCCAGCTCATCCAGCACTGGGACCACCACTTCGGTGAGCTCTCGCAGCTCCAGCAGTGTAGCTTTTGTTGGTGATGCCACTACCGGTAAAAATCTGTTCGGTACCGTCGGCTGTCAAGGCTGCCACAAAGACAACGATGGCGACGGACGCTTTACTGACGGAGTGGTGTCATTTGACGTGAATGCATGGAAACACCCGGCAAACTTCCCGGCAGGCAACTACAGCGGCACCAGCGTGAGCGAACTGGCTCGTTTCATCAATCAGCAAATGCTGGGATCTTACGCTACTTGTACCGCTGCTAACTGTGGTGAACACTTGGCTGCTTACCTTTGGTCGCTCAGAGGCAGAACGCAAAATAACGGTGTTGCTTGCGATACTTCATCACCAGTGAAATATGGTATGCGCTCAGTCAAATTGTTGACCTCTTTCGAATACCACAACTCACTACAAGCATTGTTTAGCAAAACACTGCCTGCCAACTATGGTTCGAAAGATTTAGCGAACCCAGACAAGACAGTTGCCAATCTGCCTAACCATACGACAGAACCAGTAACTGAAACACGTTTGCTGTCTTACCAGAAAAACGCTTCAGATATTGCAACCTGGGCGATTAACAACAGTGCGCTGCCATTCACTTGTAGCGATACCACCTCTGCGACGTGTGCCACAAGCTTTATCGACAATTTTGCATACTTAGCTTTCCGTCGCCCTCTGACCAACGACGAAAAGACTGAGTACACCGCAATTGTTCGTAACGGCGCTACCGGTCTGCGTTGGGCGATACAAACTGTGTTGATGTCACCACAATTCTTGTATCGTTCCGAACTGGGTTTACCCGTTAGTCAGGCGCGTTCACAAACTTGGGGTACAAGTACTATTTTCCAACAAGCTGACTCTACTGCGTACGCGCTGGATCCATATGAGTTTGCTTCGGCATTAGCTTACATGTACACAGGTAGTGCACCGGACAAAACGCTGTTGACCGCTGCTGCAAACGGTCAGTTGGAAAACGCAACCAATCTCGGCCAACAAATCGATCGCTTGCTGGATTCAGATTTGGGTAAAGCACAGATTGGTCGCTTCGCCGGTCTCTGGTTCCGTACTGATGATGTAACGAATGTTAGTCGCACCGCAGGCAGCAATTTCACTCAAGCCGTGAAAGATTCCATGGCCCAAGAAATTCGTGAGGTTTACAAGTACGCGTTCTACAACAACCTGCCATTCACCGATATTTACACCGGTGACTACACCATGTTGAACAGTACCCTGTCGTCTTACTATGGCGTATCCGGCGGTGGTACCAGCAGCACAGATTGGCGTATGGTTAACACTGCCAACTCCAAACGTGGCGGCGTGTTGTCTTCAGGTGCATTTATGACTCTTTATGCACATGCTGGTCGTACTTCACCAATTAAACGCGCTGTACACGTACGTCAAGACATGCTTTGTCAAAACATTCCATTGCCTACTTCATTTGTAGACACCACTGGTTTGCGTGACAAGGCAGCGGCTGAAGCACAAAAAGCACTGGAAGCTGGCAACCTGACTACCACCCAGTTCTACGACATGCAAACTGCGGTAGAAGGTACACCTTGCTATCAATGTCACAACGCAATCATCAACCCATTGTTCGGTATCGATGATTTCGACAACGTTGGTATGCCGCGTTCAGTAGTAAATGGCAAAGTGGTACAGAAAGCCATGGATCTGAATGGCAACGAAGCACGCACTAACAACGTGGAAATTAATATGGTTAACAACGGCGGGCGTCTCTTCGGTGCCAATGGCGTTGGTACTGTTGGTTTCGCTGAAGTGAACAACGAGAAAGATACTGGCTCACCAGGCCTACCATTTAACGGCTCGAAAGATTTGGGTCGCATTATGGTTGCCAACAACCTGCCAGGCGTTAATGCGTGTCTGATCCAAAAATCATTCCGCTTCGCTACCGGTTATTCACTTAGCCGCGAATTCCAGGACGATACTGCTGAAAAAGCACTGACTACCCAACAACAATCGCAATTGGCTTGTATCAATGACTCCCTCAAAACCAAGTTGAGTGGAAGCAATGGCAACCCACGTGCAATGTTGAAAGAACTCGGTATGTCTAACGTAATTCGTTTCCGTCGCTAAGGCCGACTGGGTGGGGCACGCCCCACCCTTTACGTGGAAAACCAACAGAAAAAATTCTAAATCCAAGAGGTTTGGTTATGAAAAAGATTGATAGCAGATTCCGCCATTTGCCCGAGGACGATGCGCTTGAGGCAATGGAGCACTTCAAAAAACTTGAAGCGGGACCAGAAGCACTGAAAACCTATTTTAAAAATGACGAAAAACACGATAAGCGTTATCGCGATCAATTTATCCAACAAGATCGTCGTAACTTTATGGATCTGATTGCAAAATCAGGCATCTCTGCAGGACTGCTGCGTGGCTCTGCCGTCCTTGGCGGCATTCTTGCCAACCGCCATGCAGTGGCACAAACCAACGTAAACAAACGCGTAGTTTTTTGTTATTTGAACAGTGGCGCTGCGTCTGGTACCTGGATGCCAAGCAGCGCTACCCAAATGAATCAGATTACCCGCCCCTACGGTCCGGATGGTTACAACGTTTCCAGCATTTGTCATTTCCGGCAAATTGACGTAATCACTTCGGGTCACGCCACTGCTATGAACTCTTTGGGCGTAACAGATTACAACTCACCAACCATGGATAAGCGCATTGCTGCAGTGCTGGGAACCAGCACACCCCGTGCAGCGATTTATCTGGGAGCAAAAGCAACCACGAACGGTACACTGTGCAGCAACATCGGCCCTTGTACTGACAACCCAACTCAAGCCTTGTCCAATATTTTTAGTGGAACTACTGACGGTGGAGGAGGAACCACCCCTGACAACACCTATGCACTCTCTTACGACGCACAGTTGCGGGCTTTGGATCAAATTAAGACCAAACTTAGCACTGAAGAATATGCTCGCTATCAAGAGCACATCGACTCGCTGAAAAAAATCAAAACCAATACTGCCGCAGCAAACAGCAGTAGCGGTTCTACCACCACTACTAACTGCGGCACTGGCATCACCCCAAGCGTTGCCAACATGCAAGCAACTGGTAAGTCTCAAGCTGACATTGTCGTTGCTGCCTTGGCTTGTGGTATTACCAAAGTAGCGACCTTACAGTTGGGTAACCACCAAGGCGACTGGCTGGGCCACAACACATCCTGGACCCAGGATGCTCACCAGGCATGTCACGGCGCACCAAGCAACGCAGCATTCGTTGAGATGTGGCGCTACCTCAATGACGTTCCCGCCTATCTGATTGATAAACTGCGCAAAACTGCTGGCCCAGACGGTCAACCACTGATTAACTCCACCGTTGTTGTGCAAGTAACTTGTATGGGTAACGGAATGGATCACACCTCAGGTAATGGTCCATTCATTGTTGCTACACAAATGCCTGGCTTCGTTAGTGGTTACTCAGCTCGTCAAGGCGGTAACGTCTACGACCTGAACGGAGCAATTCCAAAAGGTATGGGTTTGACCGGCATTACATTAGGCAGCAGCACATTGGGCTTAGTGTAATTAGTTTTAAAAAGCCTTGCTCGAAAACGCCTTCTATCAATTTTCGATAGGAGGCGTTTTGTTTTTGGCGAAGCTATTTTGTTTTACTAACAAGTCCTTTAGGATTAATAACCCTCACATAATAAGTCAAACCGGTTTTTATTCATGTCAACGCAAATCGCAACACCCCCTCAGCTGATTAATCAATTTTGCTGCCCAAAATGTTTTGCAACACTCAAGGAGGGTTTTGTTTTTGCGAAATTAAAATGCAATCGTTGTGCGACTGACTTCTTCACTTTGGGAGATGTACCTTGTTTTTTTCCTGCTGGCATCCATCAAAAAACCATTTGGCAACATCAAACAGCAATGCTACTTGGCAATGCCGAACAAGGATTAAATAACATCCGTGAATCGCTTGCTCGTTATGACCTGAGCGACACAACACGCGAACGACTTGCAGAAATATATAAAGCCAATCTAATAAACCGCGACAGCATCCGATCACTCTTTGAAAAAAAATCACTCCTTCCAGAACACAATGAACAACTGAACAATATGAACCCCGGTGATCTAGGTGAATATTTTGATTTAATCTTCAGGGACTGGGCATGGGATTCTGTTTCTTCACCCAGCAATGAAAATTACAGTGCCTTTTTGAGAATCAAGTCCCTTTTAAAAAAATTAATTGCAAAACCCAAAAAAATTCTTGTGCTTGGTGCAGGAGCAGGAAGATTGAGCTGGGATCTCCATAACTATCTAAACCCTGAATTCACCCTGGCCGTGGACAGCAATCCACTACTCCTCGCCGCTGCCGATGAATTGGTTAAACAACAAACCCCCCTTCATTTTGGTGAGTTTAAACTTTTTCCTCAGGCTGCTTTTCCAACCACACAAACTCATGCAATTACACCACCAGAAAATGCAACTTCGAATGCAGACAACTGGTTTTTAATGGGCGCAAATGTTTGGAACTTACCGTTACTTAAAAATAACTTCGATTTAATTCTCACGCCTTGGTTTATTGATGTAAACGGCGGTGACATCCGGGATTTAATCGGCATCATCTACAACTTATTAACACCAGAGGGAAGCTGGTTAAACACTGGACCCCTCTTATTTACACGTCACCTCCCATTACAACTTAAATATTCGCATACGGAGATCAAGGAGTTTATTGAGTTAACAAATATGGAGATTCTGGCAGAACAAATTGATCAGGTTCAATATTTGATATCCCCCATGGAAGCGAGATTGAGAGAAGAACAAGTTTGGAGTTTTATCGCAACAAAAATCAGAGGCAGTAAATCCAAACATGCGCCGGGAGTTCTGGCTCCATGGTTGGTCATGCATCACCTACCTATTCCTCAAATGCATTTTCACTTGACTCAACCGCACCCACTTATTGAAGCCATTGTCGCAATGATTGACGGTGAAAAATCAATCAATAGCATTAGTAACATTCTTATTTCGCAATTACCTCCGGGCACGGTGGTAACAGATGTTATTGCCTCGATTCTAGGGCAATTAGTCCTGGATCAGCAAAATCAAACCCGCTCATAAAGTTACAACAAACGGATCCAGGTTAAACGATGAATACATAGACGACACCAACAGGCACGCTACTTTTGGTAAGCAACGCCTCGATTACCACAAATAAACAAATTGTTGCCTATCAAATTTCAATCAATCACATTTAAAAATCAACTTTATCAATGATAAAAAAAGGGAGTAAAAGCCCCCCTTAGTACAGATAATTATAT
>JAGKXD010000069.1 GCA_021151525.1 Cellvibrionaceae bacterium
GGCTGAAACAGGTCTTAACTCTTATCCCAATTTCGCGCTCAAGCTGGTGGGCCGGGGTGGCGCAAGGTAAATATCCGCGGCCAATAAAATTGGGGCAAAGGGTGACTGCGTGGAAGGTTTCTGACATTCAAAAACTAATTAAAAGAATAGAGGATGAAAATGTCTAAATCCTACCAAAAAGCCAAAGGCCGTAGCCCATCATCCGGCCAATTTGTAGGAATTCCAGTAGTCGTTTTGGATCATGAAGACTTCAGAAATCTATCAAATAGCGCAAAAATTTCTTTGCTGGCAATTTTACGTGAATTCAACGGCAGAAATAACGGCGACCTGTCACTCCCGCTATCTCGCGCAAAACAGTGGGGGATAAAATCAAGTGCAACCTTGGTTGAGGCAATTAGAGAGTTGGAAATAGCAAATCTAATTATTCGAACGCGTGACCCATCACTAATGCGATTCTCGCTCCGCGGGCAATGCAGTTTGTTCGCAGTAACGTGGCGGCCGATTGATGAGTGCGGCGGCAAACACGATTACTTACCAACATCATCCGCACCTCGAAAATTTGCCCTCGAAAAACTCATTAAGTAAATCTATAAAAAAATGGCCTGAAAATTATTTTTGCGGGCCATTTTTTTCGATTTTTTCACCTTCAAAAATTAATCAAATTGATTTAATTAATTTTGGTAGCGCTTCACTAATTAAATGCCTGTTGTCAAATTGCTTCAAAAATTGAAGTAGTTTTGCTCTATCAGTCGTGGCTTCAACTTTAATTAATGAACTCCTTTATATATAACCATGTGAATTTGCAGGTTTGAAGGGTGTGCTGCTTAATGGACATCGGTGGATTGGGTGGGCGCACTGTAAGCACGCAGGTTTTTTACATTTTGTAGTCGCCGAGCAGGTTGCGATCTCGGTCGAAATTTGATCAGGTTGGCCGCATCAGGGCATTAAATGCCAGCTCCCATTGAAAAGCCAAAGATTGCGTAATAAAAACCCTTTATTTGCGGGTGTTTTGCAGCCTTAAACGGTTTCGATCTAACCCCGTAACTGATACTCTTACGCTAATAATTGAAGTGGGTCAGCACCCACATGATCGCAATATCGCCAAGAAAATAACTCGATAAATCAATTAGATAAGATGGCCACTCCCAAGGTGTTGCTAAAAGATCAAATTGGCGATTAATTGAGCATTCTGCTAGGCATAAACCCAAGGTTTGTGAGTGCGGCTAAAGAGGACTGAATGGATAAGCTCTGGAAACAAATAACAACATCTAACTTCGCGTGGGAGCAGGATGCGTTAGCTTTCGCAAAATCCATACTTCCCGATCATGATCCCTATCGCGCATGGGCGAACTTTGAGTTTATTGCGCAAGATGGCTCCATCAATGAGGTTGATCTCCTCGTACTCACGCCAAAGGGCATGTATCTAATCGAAATTAAGTCTCATCCGGGGCAAATCAGTGGCGACTCTGGTTCTTGGGTGTGGGATTCGCCTGCGCCCAATAGTCGGCGCAGAGTATTTGATAACCCTCGTTTGCTCGCAGATCGCAAAGCCAAAAAGCTCGCGTCACTCCTTCAAGTTCAACGTTCTATCGTTGCATCCAAAGAGCGTTTGCCTTTTATCGGCGCATTGGTGTTTCTTTCTGCTCAAGATCTCATCGTCAAATTGAGTCCACCGGCAAATTTAAATGTTTGCACAAGAGATACCTTACTCAGAGATATCGCTGAGATAGATGAAAACTGGCGCCACTCAAAAATTCAAAATAACACCGCTAAGATTGTGTCTCGCGCAATTGAAGAAGCTGGCATTAAAGAATCGCAACGCATTAAGCGAGTGGGGCAATATCAGCTAACATCTCTGCTTGGCGAGCATGATCACTATCAAGATTGGTTGGCCACACACACAGAATTGAATGTCAGCCGAAAAGTGCGAATTTATTTAACCTATGGCAAAAAGCCAGAGGAAGCACAGCGCTTAGAAAAAGCCGCAAAACTTGAGTTCCGCTTGTTAGAGGGAATTGAGCACACCGGGATTTTGAAAGCCAAAGATTACCAAACGCATGATCACGGCCCGGCATTGGTGTATGAATACGATCCAGATGCGTATCGCCTTGACCACTTGCTGATGAGCATTGAGGATGGGCGCAGGTTATCAACCACCCAAGCAATAATGTTGCTACGGCTAATTGCCGAAACAGTTCGTTATGCGCACGGCCAAAAACTCTATCACCGCGCGTTAAGTCCGCAAAGTATTTACGTCAAAGAAATTACCAATGATAAATACAGCATCAAAATTGGTAATTGGTCTACCGCTGAACGTGTGTACGAAACTGAAACACAACAGATTAGTGCGTTCAGTCATTTAAGCCGATTAGTTCAAGAAGAAGCAGGCCCATACATCGCAATTAAAACGCTAACAGGCGAGGCGATAGATGGCGTACACATGGATGTCTTTTCACTCGGCACCATTGCCTACCATTTATTCACGGGCAAAAAACCTGCAAATGATGATTTAGAGCTGCAAGATAAATTGCGCCGTGGCAACGGCCTGCAAATTACCGATGAGCTCAATGGTACAAATCAATCCATTCAATATTTAGTTCAGTACGCAACTCATCCAGACATTATGCAGCGCTTAGATTCTGTTGATGAATTTTTGCAGTGGTTAGAGAAAGCAGAGTCAGAATTGGCGCGCACTGATGCACATCGATTCTCAGACCCAACAGATGCCCGCGAAAACGATATTTTTGATGGCGGCATTACGGTTAAAAAGCGCTTGGGTAAGGGCGCCTGTTCCGTCGTATTTTTGGTCGATATTTATGGCCAAGAGCGAGTGCTCAAAATGGCGATAACGCCAGAGCACAATCATCGCCTGCTTCAAGAAGGCGAAGTTTTGAGCAAGTTGCGCCATCAATCAATTGTGGCCTACCACAAAACCATAGATGTTTTAGGTCATACCTGTTTGGTGCTAGACAACGCTACCGAAGGTACGCTTGCTAAAAGGTTGCGGTCTAACGGCGCAGAACAATTAGAGTTGCTTGAGCGTTTTGGTGATGACCTCTTAGGTGCAATGGTTCACCTTGAAGAAAAAGCATTACTGCACCGCGATATCAAACCTGAAAATATCGGCATGGTCATGCAAGGTAGTCAGCTCCACTTAATGCTATTTGATTTTTCATTATCCAACGTCAGTTCAGACAACATAGTCGCGGGCACAGTAGCCTATATGGACCCATACCTGCGCGATTCAGATCGTCGCCGTTGGGATCACTTTGCGGAGCGTTTTTCTGCAGCACTCACACTTTATGAAATGGCTGCAGGTACCTTGCCCGGTTGGGCGTCAAGCGAATCACAAACACTCATGATTGAAGGTGAGTTAGATATTGATCGCAAAGTATTCGACCCAGCAGTGCGCGACCGAATGGCAGCTTTCTTTAGAAAAGCTTTAGTGCGCGATGTTCGTGAAAGATTCGCCAATGCAGAAGAAATGCTGCGCTCATGGCGACAAATATTTTCAGAAGCATCCAATCTCAGCAAGCATCCAACCTTGTTGGAGTCGCAACACACTTGCCCCATTGAAGATGCACAATTAGATACACAAATCGGTCTGTTGAGTTTGTCTGTTTCTGCGTTGGATACACTCACTCGCCGTGGCATCAACACAGTTGCAGATTTAATTAAACTGAACCGTAGTCATGTACGTGTGTGGATAGGCGTTGGTAGTAAAACTCGCGCAGAATTGTCAGATGTAATTGGCCAGCTACAAACACGGCTGTTATCTGAACAACAAACTCGCCAAATTGTGCAAGGTGAAGTCAGTCACGCCAGCGTAGATCGCATTTTTGATTCTATTTTCACCAAGCAATTACAAGTGAACGATGCTACCCGCTATAAATTTTTAAGCGAATATTTAGGGCGATTAGATTCTGAATCGCCAACAGGTATTGACGTAGTGCATTGGCCATCACCCATACAGGTGAGCGGTACACTCAATATTGAAACTGCTGAAATTAGGTCGATGCAAGAAAAATCCACAGCACTGTGGGATAGAAATAAATCTATCAAAGAGCTGCGTGAAGAAATTTTTACGCTCCTGCAAGATAACGGCGGCGTAATGACTGCCATTGAAATTTCAGAAGCTATTTTACTTCGTCGCGGTTCCATTCAAGAAAGCCCCTTGCGCCAGCGCAAAGCGCAAGCCGTAGCGCGTACAGCAATTGAAACAGAGCTAAGTAAAAAAGATGCACGCTGGATTCTTCGCCGTAACGGCAAGAGTATTTTAATTGCAGACAATAGCGAAGAGCGCGGCCAAGAGCTTGCCGAATATGCAGAAGCACTCGGCCAGTTAGCAGAAGAGTGCGCTCGCCAAGAAGTGTTGCTGGCACCTATTCGCGCACTAGAAAAAATTCGGGCTGTGCCAGCACCAGAATCCTTTGCGGGTTTAAGCACGCATCGATTATTGCGGTTGGCTGCAGCAGTTTCACAAAGCGCCGCCTTATCTAGCCGTGCAGAATTTTACCCAAAGGGTATGAGCCCAAAACAAGCATTAGAACTTGCGCAGGGTGCTTTGCTGGGTAGTAAAGCGCTTTCAATTAATGAAATTCAATCGCGCGTTGCAGGCCGCTACCCAGCTGCCATGCCATTGCCTGGCAGGCCAGAATTAGATTCACTCATCGAATCCCTGCAAATGGGTTTCAAGTGGGACGATAGCTACGAGCCGCCAGCAGATCAATCGGGTTTGGTAAAACAAAAAGGCGCCTACTGTTTGCCCATTGCAAACCAAACCAGCCTTGCAACCATGACCAAAACGCATACTCACTACACCCAGTTGGGGGAGGGCGAGTCAGCAACGCAAGATGATCTTAAATACCTAAAACATGAAATCGAATCAGCCATTAAAACTGCTCGCTTCTTGGCACTAACTATAAAGCCAAAGCAAATGCAGCAAGCGGCAGAAAAACTTTGTGGTGATTATTCATTAACACGAATAAGTTTTGACGAAATTTTATTGCGCCATATGCATAACTATTGCGACTCACTCAAAAGTCCGCCCGATTGGGCTGTGGTTTTACGTGCAGATGCCGCAGAGAGAAATTCAATTGATTGGCAGCGCCTGCAATACATTGTGCAACAATTATTGCCTGCTATCACAGAAGAAATTAAAGCAATCAGTAAGCCGGTTTTAATTACTGAGCCAGGGTTAATAGCCCGTTACGATTTAGTTCTCACATGGCTCAATGAGCTGCGCCAATACTTGGTGGAGTCACCCAGTGCTCACGGCATTATTATGTTAATAGCGGCAGATGCACAAAGCAGTGCGGCCGTAATAGATAATCACATTATTCCCAAGGGGGCAGGCAGCAATGAATTTGCCCGCATTCCCAGTGTTTGGTTAGAGCCACAACCGGCATCACTTAATAGTCCGATGCAGTAGTTCGATGACGAACAAACACAATTAAAATATTCTGAAAATTGAGAAGCACATGATTAACCGCACAGCCCTATTAAAAGATTTACAGCGCTTACTGCCAAAAATTGAAAAAGATATTCTGGCCTATTCAGAGCAAAATGCTGAGCTTACAGAGCATCTTACTAGCGAATACACAAAAGCTGCGCAGGCAAGTAGAACGGCAGAGCACTTTCTTGATTGGCGTGAGGCGCAAATAACCCAAGCTGCGGTTGCCTGGTTGCTCACCTGCGTGTTTGTTCGTTTTTTAGAAGATAACCAATTATTAAACGAACCTGTGTTAGCCGGGCCAGTAGAAAAAGCCGATGGCACAAAACCCTTAGCTCATGCCAAAGAGCGAATGGTGGTTTATTTTAATGAAAAGCCAACCCATGCAGAACGTGAATATCTATTAAGCTTGTTTGCAGACTTAGAAAAAAATCCAGTCGTCGCGGAATTGTTAGACCATAAGCACAACCCGCTGTGGCAAATCCCCATCTCTGCCGATGGTGCAAAATCACTCATTGATTTTTTCCAAAAAATTGAACCCGCAACCGGCGACATAATTCACGACTTTGCGGATGAGCAATGGGACACCCGTTTCTTGGGTGACTTGTATCAAGACCTTTCTGAATCTGTGCGTAAGCGTTATGCACTTTTGCAAACGCCAGAGTTCGTAGAAAGTTTTATTCTGGATTACACCTTAGAAAAAGCGAAAGAAACTTTCGGTTTAGAAGGGTTACGTTTAATAGATCCGACCTGCGGCTCCGGCCACTTTTTGTTAACGACTTTTGAGCGAGTTTTTAATGATTGGCTGAAGCGTGAGCCAATCACTAATACTCGCGTTCTTGCTCAGCGCGCCTTAGATGTGGTTCACGGTGTAGATATAAACCCATACGCTATCGCTATTTGCCGTTTCCGTTTATTTATTGCGGCTATGAAAGCAGCAGGCACAACCAAAATAAACAATGCGCCAGATTTTCATTTTAATTTAGCGTGTGGTGATTCTTTATTGCATGGCAAGCGCTTCGAATGGCAGGGGCAAGGTTTACAGTCTGATTTAATTGATGAAGACCCAATCAAGCATGTGCTTGAGGTGGAAGATAAAGAAAAGTTATTGAAGATATTAGGGCAGCAGTATCATGTGGTTGTTGGCAACCCACCTTACATTATTGTTGCGGACAAAGCATTAAACGCTGCTTATAGAGATAGATATCTTACTTGCCACAGAAAATATTCATTAGGTGTTCCATTTACTGAGAGATTTTTTGATCTTGCCATCCCAGCAGTTGATAACAAGCAAGCTGGATTCATTGGCATGATTACTACAAATAGTTTTATGAAGCGGGAGTTTGGAATAAAGCTGGTTCAAGATTATTTCCCTAAGAGAGATTTAACGCATGTTTTAGATACGTCTGGCGCTTCCATTCCAGGACACGGAACACCAACCGTGATTCTGTATGCCAGAAATAGAAAACCAGTTTCTTCAGTTGTGAGAACCATACAAAAAATTAAAGGTGAACCAACTACTCCTGAAGATTTTGCTTGTGGGAAGGTGTGGTGTTCAGTTGTAGATTTTATAGAAAAACCCGGTGAAGACAACGAATATGTATCATCGGTAGATCTAGAACGTAGTGCTTTAAATACGCATCCTTGGAGTTTGGAGGGTGGTGGTGCTAGGAGTGTACTTACAGTAATTGAAATGGCCTCTAGACAGGCGTTGGGTGATGTTGCTGATGAGATTGGTGTGGGCGCAGTTCCTGGTGAAGATGATATATTTACGGGCGAGTTAGATAGATATACAACGTCCGCAATTTCAACCATATATTTAAGAAGTTTTGCTGAAGGAGAGTTCATCCGAAATTGGAGCGTCAATACAGAAGCTGGATGTGTATTCCCTTACGAAGGTCATCAATTTATACCCACTGCAAGCGATGAGGTGGTTGTTAAGCTTTGGCCAAGTAGAACAAATCTTAAGAGAAGGATTTACTTTGGTAAAACTCATGAAAATAGAGGGTTGAAGTGGTTTGAGTTTGGATATTTTTCTAAATCTAAAGCTAAGTCAGATTACTTAATTTCGTTTCCGTTTGTGTCAACGCATAATCATTTTTCTTTGACGAGAGGGGGCATTATTTTTAAACAAACTGCTCCGGTCATAAGACTCAGTGAAACTGCTTTGGAATATGATTACTTACTTCTCCTAGGTCTTCTTAACTCATCTGTATCTTGCTTCTGGGGTAGGCAAACTTTTTTCCCTAAGGGTGGATTCTCTGATGGAAAATGGGAGGAACGATTGGAGTGGGACAGCACCAAGCTTAAGCGCTTCCCAATTCCTCAGCCATTAAATGTAGTTTCAGAGAATGAGACTAGAGTTCTTGCTGGCTATGATGCTATAGAGCAAACCTCTCAGAAAATTGATTTGTTGGCGCAACAATTAAATAAAATAATGCCAGCGAAGGCTTTGGTTGAGGGGGCTGAAAAATCGGTTGTTGAATTGCTTTTGAATAATGCCGGAGAAGCTAAAGTCATTCGAGCAAAGATGGTTGCTTTGCAAGAAGAATTAGATTGGCTGTGTTATCAGGCCTATGGTCTTTTAGATGAAGCACTAATTTATGAAGAAGAGCCGCCCTTGGTTAATGCAGGTGAGCGCGCATTTGAAATTCAAATGGCGCGTGACTTGGAAGAGGATGGCGGCTCAGATGCATGGTTCACCCGACACTATTATGTAAAAACACAAAACATTCCAGCGCATTGGCCGGAAAATTATAAAGCGTTAATTGAAAAGCGCTTGGCCGTTATAGAAAGCAATCGCTTTATTAAGCAAATTGAACAGCCAGAATTTAAACGCAGATGGTTGCCTATGGAATGGGAGGCACAAGAGCAGCAGGCCTTAAAAAATTGGCTTTGCAGCTTTTTAGAAACTCAATCTTTTAATGCTACCCACCCTGCGGTTCAAACCTGCGCACAACTTGCAGATTGTATTCATCATAATGAGTTGGCAAAAATAATTGCTCAGCGTTACACGCAGAATGAATTTTTTGATGCGCAGGCATTGGTTGTAAATCTCATTACAAATGATCAGGTTCCACAAACAGCAGCAGATCGGTTAAAGCCAGAAGCTATGATGAAATATCGAGCATGGCAAGAGACATGGGCAAAACAAAGATTAGAAGATGCAATTGATGCTGAGTTTGGTCTAGATCAGCCGTTATCTGAAGAGGATTTACAGAATAGTGAAAAAGTTGCAGTGTATGAAGCTAATAAGCAAAAAGCAGCGGTTAAAAAAGCGCAGTTAGTCGGTGATATTCCAGTACCACCTAAATACGACAAAGGCGATTTCCGATCAGAAAATTATTGGACTCTGCGTGGAAAATTAGATGTACCCAAAGAGCGATTTTTCAGCTTGCCCGGTTGCGAAAAAGACGGCGATTCGACTCTAGTAATCGGCTGGGCTGGCATGAACCATTTACAGCGCGGCCAAGCTATTTCCGCATGGTACCTAGAACGTAAAGATACCGATGGGTGGGAAGCAGAAAAACTAAAACCTATGTTGGTTGCCTTGGATGAATTAATTCCCTGGCTCAAACAATGGCATAACGAGGTGGACCCAGAATACGGTGAGCGCATGGGCGATTTCTACGAAGGATTCCTAATTGAAGAGCTTCGCTTATTAGATATACCCAGAGAAGACTTGCTGGCGTGGGAACCTGTTGCCGCACCTAAAAAAGTTGCAGCTAAAAAATCGCCGGCTAAAAAAACTAAAAAATCTGCCGTTACTGAGTAAGGGTTAAGGAATACAACATGACATTGATGAAAGATTTAATCGATATCCCTGAAAAAGTTCAGCGTGGGGATTTTGTACTAAACCTTGCAACAGGTTTGGCGGACGAAGCCATTGACCAAACCCTTGCGCAATATGTGGTTACACCGCAATTGGCTAAAGCCTTTGATGATGCACTCGGCTTTATAAAAAGCACCGTAGTAAGTAATCAAAATCGCCAAAAGGGTACTTATTTACACGGTAGCTTTGGTAGTGGTAAATCCCACTTTATGGCGGTGTTGAATTTATTGTTGCGTGGCAACATACAAGCACGTGCCATAAATGAGCTTGCCCCCGTCATCACCAAAAATGATGATTGGTTAAAAACCAAAAATATTTTATTGGTGCCATACCACATGATTGGCGCGCCCAGTATTGAGGCCGGTATTTTAGGTGGTTACGCTAAGCACATAAAAACATTGCACCCAGAAGCGCCCGTGCCCGGCTTTTACATGAGCAACAAGCTCTTTAAAGATGCCAAACATTTACGCGCACAAATTGGCGACGATAAGTTTTTTGAAGCCATAAACTCTGGTAAAAAATCAAACGACGCCGATACTGGCTGGGGAGAAGTTGCCACAGGTTGGGATGCGGTTAGTTTTGATAAAGCCGTAAACGATCAATCAAGCCACCAAGATAAAACAAAACTGGTCAGTGATTTGGTAAACACCATCTTCGGCTCAATGGCAGACATGGCGAATACCGAACACGGCGGATATGTAACCTTTGATGAAGGTTTGCGCATAATGACCGAACATGCCAAAGCACTAGGTTACGATGCGATTATATTGTTTTTGGATGAATTGATTTTGTGGTTGGCCAGCCATTTAGCTAACCAAGAATTTATTACGAATAATATTCAAAAAGTGGTTAAGTTGGTTGAATCTAGCGAACCGCGCGAATTACCTATTGTGAGTTTTATTGCGCGCCAGCGCGACTTGCGTGAATTTGTGGGCGACCAATACACAGGTTCAGAAAAAGATATTCTCAGCGATTCATTAAAATATTGGGATGGCCGATTCCACACCATTACCTTGGAGGATCGCAACCTTCCTGTTATTGCTGAACGCCGTTTATTAAAACCTTTGTCAGAGTCTGCCAAGAATCAAATCGTTACTGCATTTGACTCTATGGACGCAAAAATGCGGGAAGAAGTGAATAGCATTTTGCTCACCAACCAAGGTGACCGCGATATGTTCCGTTCGCTGTATCCTTTTAGTCCTGCTCTTGTACAGGCGCTAGTTGCTTTGTCTTCTGCGTTGCAACGTGAACGCACGGCATTAAAGGTCATGTTAATGCTCTTGGTAGAGCAGCGCGAAACTCTAGAGCTGGGTAGCATTATTCCCGTGGGCGATTTGTACGATGTTATCGCCACAGAAGCAGAACCTTTTTCAGAGGTTATGCGTAAACATTTTGAAAATGCTAAAACGTTATTTTCGCGTAAATTAATTCCATTGTTAGAAGCAGAACACAATGTGGTTTTTGCAACTCTTTCGGAAGTGCCTGAATCAGACCCAGCAAAAAAAGCTTTTAACAATGATATGCGTTTGTTAAAAACGCTCCTGCTATCTGCGTTGGTGCCAGAAGTTGAATGCTTTAAACAACTTACGGCACTCAAATTAGCTGCTTTAAATCACGGTACTATTAAATCTCCCATTCCTGGCCGCGAATCACAATTAGTGATTAATAAATGCCGCAAGTGGGCAGGGCAAGTGGGTGAAATTAAAGTTAGTGACGATGTAAACCCAGTAATATCCATTCAGCTTTCAGGTGTGGATACCGAAAGTATTCTTGAGCAAGCAAATCAATATGATAGTGATGGTGCGCGCCGTAAACTTGTAAAAGATATGGTGTTTGAAGCATTTGGTATTCGTGACGACAACCAAATATTTTTAAACCACTCAATCACATGGAAGGGCACACAACGTTCTGTAGAAGTGCTTTTCCACAATATTCGTGAAATTTCAGATTTCACAACCTTTGATGCGCGCGGTGATGAATGGAAGATCATTGTCGATTTCCCATTTGACTCAGGCGATCACTCACCCTCAGATGACCGAGCAAGAATTCAGGATTACCAAGATCAAGATGGAAGCTCGCGTACCTTATGTTGGCTACCATTGTTCTTTAGCCAAACCGCGCAACGCGATTTAGGTGTGTTAGTAAAGCTTGAATATATTTTGAAGAGTGATGATCGATTACTTACGTTTAGCAAACATCTCAGTCAGGTTGATCGCGCCCAAGCAAGAATACTGTTAGACAATCAACGCAGCCAATTACGCCAACGTATTAAAGATTATTTAATGGGCGCCTATGGTGTAAGCGAACCTTTAGCGGGTTCTTTGGATGACAGTTATCAATTAGATTCGCAAATTATTTCGCTTGAGGCTGGCTTCACTCCGCGTTTACCCATTGGTACCAATTTAGGTAAAGCATTTGAACAGCTCATTGGTCAATCCTTGGCTTATCAATATCCAGATCACCCTGAATTTGAAGCAGAGGTTAAGGTTGTTGATTTAGGAAAAGTATTTGCAGAATTGCGTCGCGCTATTCATGCAACCAATGGTCGCATTGATGTTGATAGTTCACTGCGCTCGTTAATGCGCACAATTGCCCAGCCACTGGGTTTAGGTGAAATGCATGAACGTCACTTTATTTTCAAGCCAGATTGGCCGCAACACTTAAGCCGTGAATTAGCAAAAGATGAAAGCGCGGGTGCTGCAGTTACTGTTGCTCGTTTACGTGCAGCAATGGACAAACCTAAACCAAAAGGTTTGACAGAGCATATTCAAAATTTCTTGATTATGGTTTTTGCGGAGCATGGTCAATATGCTTACAACCTCCATGGCAATGATTACGATGTAAATTTAAAGGATATGCCAGATAACTTGGTATTGATTAAGCAAGATTTGGCAGAGCCAGAAGCATGGAAATTAGGCAATGACAATGCGAGCGCAATTTTTGGCACATCGGTAAGCCGACTCAGAACCGCTAATAATCAAAACGAATTGCAGAAGCAGGTTTTGGCTAAAGTACAAACCTATTTAACCGACTGTGAGAGTTTAGTGATTGCGTTGCGTGAGTGTTTACAAAAACTAAATCAAACTACTGAATGCCACCGTTTTAAAAATGCAACGATTGCTGTAAGTTTCCTGCAGTCACTTAAAGGCAAAGAGGGCGCTGAATTGGTCAAGGTACTGGCTGATATTGAGCCTGTGACTAATTTACTCGCACTATCTAAATCAATTACATCGGCGGGCAGCGTTACTCAGTCTGTTAAAGATAATAACTGGCAACTTTTAGAAACCGTTTGGTCATCTAACGACGCACCCTCCAAAGCTATTAAGCAAAGAATCAGTGTGGCAACTGCTGCAGATGAATTGGTGACGTCATTAGGCGCTGCGTTGCGTCAAGCGCAAAAAGATGCGACTGATATTTTATCTAGCCGCATAGTTCCTGCAGAGCAAACTAAAATTGCGCCGCCACCGCAGAAGGGATCGAGCCAAAAAGTGATTAAAGATGATCACCGCTCAGCACTTACACCTGTGCAAGCTAAATCGTTGTTCGCAGAAATTTTGAATGGATTGAATGATGACTGTGTGCTGGATGTGTCTTATCGTATTAGCACTAAAACAAAAGAAGGTGAGCAGTAATGGCGAGTGCGGTATTACAGGCTGGCGCCATTGCACCGACGCCAATTTTGACGCAGTTACAGGCCATTTTTGATCGCGATGCGAGTGCAGATTGTATTGCCTTAGTGTGGCCAGAGCCATTCGACTCACAAACGATTGAAGTGGTTATTAACAATTATGAAGTTTGTTTGGTTCATTGCAGTTCTGAGTTGGCAATGCGAGAGGCGCTGGTTAATCACGATGGCGCTGTTCGCTTGGTACTCTTATCTAAGTTTGATGAAATTCAATTGGCAAAAGATGTTCTGGCAAGGCTTTGGCGTAATGAGCCCCAACGTATAAGCCCTTGGAAAACACTTCAACAACTGATCAACGTTTCAGAAATTGATCCGCGTTTAAATAAACCAAAATCGCGCTGGATAGCAGATTCAATGCTTAGCAGCTTTGATCGGTACCATCAAAAACTAGACTTTGGTGATGTGCTGGATTTAGAAAATGCTTGGCGTGCGCTGGCGATTGCTTACTTGGATTATCAAGAGGTGACGGTTGACCTTCCATCCCTCTTTAAATGGGCGATTAGCCATAATGCATCGGACTTGGTGAGCGACTTGCCAGCCGATTTGAAAGCAAACCTTAGTGAGTGGTTGCATCCCTCGTGTCCACAATTTTCAGGTTTATTAGAAACTCTTTTTGAAGAAAAGCATGCGGACGATCTATTGGCAATTGGATTAGCTTGTTCAGTGATGTTTAGTAAAACAGTAGAACAATCCAAATTGGTAGACTTACAAACACTATTTTCTGGGAGAGGGTTATTTTTTGGTCGTTTCTTATCTGGCAAAAAAGAGCACGAAAAACATCTCGCTGAATTTGGTGCGGAAGCTGAACGCACTGCATTAAAACTATTACGTGATGGATTATTTAAAGAGTTAAGTGGCTCTTTGGGTAAAGCCGAACAAATTTTAGCAAGCTTAGATTTTTCCAATGCTTATGAAATTTCTAATATTTTGCCTGCTAGTTTTAATCAGCGTTTAGGTAACTATGCTGCTGCTTTAGAACTCGCATTTAAAAGTAAAGAAGTTGTTGGTGCTGAGCATACTTTGGCAGCACTGCAAAGTCATGCGTTGTCTTCACAACCCGCGCAAAGAACTCAAATTGATAGAGCCAAGATGGCATTGCGTTTGTTGCGTTGGTTGGTCAAACCAGAAGCCGAAGGCCTTTCAGTTAATGGAATTTTAGCTAACTATATTAGTGAAGGTGGCTTTGTAGATTGGGCGCGTAGCCAGATATGGGCGGGCGATATTCATGAATCTTTAAGTAAGGTTTATCAAACGCTAACCGATAAAGCCAGAGAGAAAAGGGAATCGCAAAACCGAGTGTTTTCTCATGAGTTAATTCGCATCGCACGTGGTGATCAGCTTGCACCTGAGTTTATTCCTGTTGAGAACGCTATTGAAAAAATTGTTGCTCCCATCGCGCAATTAAAACCCGTATTGTTTTTGGTATTAGATGGCATGAGCCAAGCTGTGTACCGTGAGCTATTGCGTGATTTGTTAAATCATAATTGGATTGAGCTTACGGATTCTAGTGTTAGTGCAAACCAACATAAATGCTTGGTTGCGGCTTTACCAACGGTTACAGAAGTTAGCCGTTGTTCGCTCTTATCGGGTGTTTTATCGCAAGGTTTGGCGGCCGATGAGAAAAAGGCATTTAGCCAGCATCCATTGTTAAAGAAAATTGCATCTACCAAGTTCCCGCCTGTGTTGCTTCATAAGCAAGATATTCAACAACCGGGAAGTGGCGCATTAGCAGGCGATGCTCGCGCATTAATTGCTGGTACAGAGCATCGCGTTTTAGCAGCTGTAATTAATGCAATTGATGATCAACTTGCCAGTAGTTCTCAGGTATCTGTTGATTGGACGTTAGAGACGGTGACCTTATTTAAACAGGTGCTTGAAGCTGCGCGCGAGTCTGGCCGCGTAGTTGTAATCACTAGCGATCATGGGCATGTGTTAGACCATAATTCGCAATACCAAAATACGCAAAGCGAGCGAGGTGAACGCTATCAGCTCGATGCGGCTCAGCTTAGTGACAATGAAGTAAAAGTTGCGGGTGACCGAGTAGTGACGGCAACCAAGTCTGTAATTTTGCCGTGGACAGAGCAATTGCGTTACACCAAAACAAAAAATATGGGATACCACGGTGGAGGCAGCCTGCAAGAAGTTGTTATTCCGCTCGGCGTATTTGTAAGTATTACCGATAGAGACGAGTTAAATGGCTGGGCAGAAATTCCACGTTATTTACCTGATTGGTGGAGTGAAGATTTGAGCCTTATTGCTGAGGTTGCTAAGCCACTGCCTACGCCTATTGTGAAGAAGACTGTAAAAGCAAAATTAACGGAAGCAGTCTCTGAAAAGATTAAAGATTTGTTTGATGTTGGTGCTACTGATGTGCGGATAAATTCTGGCAGTGTTGAATGGCTTGATAAATTATTTGTATCTGCCGTTTATGAGCAAGCCAAGCAAAGAGCAGGGCGCTCAGCTATTAAAGATGAACAGTTAAAGCCAATCCTTGAGTTGCTGATTCAAAATAATAGTCAGGTAATGGAGGCCGTACTTTTACGTCACCTCTCAATTCCTAAAGTACGTTTGCCTGGAATTATGTCTGGCGCGCAGAGATTATTAAACATTGATGGATATCCAATTTTATCCTTCGAGAGAGATTCTCAAACGATCAAATTAAAAGTTGACGACTTAAAGAAGCAATTTGAATTATGAATATAAGCAGACAGCGAAGTCAGGATATTATCGATGCGTTGCGCAGAGGTACTGTTCCTCAATATGGATTAGATGCTCTAGCCGTAGGGCTTCAAAAATTTGAAAAAGCCTTTGATGAAGAACTTGAAAAAGTTGCTCGTGGTGGTGCTGTTTTTAAAGCTGTGCGTGGTGAATACGGCAGTGGTAAAACTTTCGTAACTCGTTGGTTGCGCGAGCGCGCGCACAAGCTTGGGTTTGCCTGTTCAGAAGTTCAAATTTCAGAAACTGAAACGCCCTTGAATCGATTAGAAACTGTGTATCGTCGTTTGATGGAGCGCTTGACTACTCCAGATACACCAGCAGGTGCATTTCAAAATATTGTTGAGTCATGGTTTTATACGCTTGAAGAAGACGTGTTATCGCAGCAAGAAATTGATCCACAAGATGGCGAAGCATTAATCGCTGCAACTGATTTACTGATGGAAAAACGATTGGGAGAGGTTGTTCGCTCCGCACCCGCATTTGCATTAACTTTGCGAGCGTATCGTAAAGCATTGGTTGAGGGTAAAGATGAAATTGCTGATGGCTTATTAGCGTGGATGGCAGGGCAACCTAATATTTCGGCTACAGTTAAGCGTTATGCCAATATTAAAGGTGATATTGATCACTTTGGTGCACTGAGTTTTTTGCAAGGGATTCTGACCATTTTGAAAGATTCAGGTCATCCCGGATTATTATTGGTTTTAGATGAAGTGGAAACACTTCAGCGGATGCGTGGTGATGTTCGCGATAAAAGTTTAAATGCATTGCGACAATTAATGGATGAAGTTGATAGCGGTCGATTCCCCGGACTTTATCTTGTTATTACTGGTACCCCTGCGTTTTATGATGGCCCAATGGGTGTGCAACGATTAGCTCCATTAGCTCAGCGTTTGGCAGTGGACTTTGCAACAGATGCACGATTCGACAATCCTAGAGCAGTGCAAATACGCCTGAAGGGTTTTGATTTGCAGGCATTGGAAGAAGTTGGTTGTAAGGTTCGTAATTTGTATCAGGTTAATGCCGCAGATGCCGTGCGAATTTCTGACAAAGTAGACGACAACTATGTCGCCCAATTGGCTCAGGCTGTCACTGGGAACTTGGGTGGTAAAGTTGGTATTGCCCCACGAATTTTTCTGAAAAAGTTAGTGGGGGATGTATTAGACCGCGTTGATCAATTTGATGATTTTTCTCCTCGTGAGCACTATGGTCTAACGATCTCTGATTTAGAGTTAAATGATGTGGAACGTGCGGTTAAATCGGCAAAAAATGTCGATGATATCGAGCTGGATTTATGAGTCATTTCGACAAATTAAATCCTGCGTTGCAGCATCACATTGTTAATAGCCTCGGTTGGCCCGGGCTTAGGCCATTGCAAGAAGCAACTATTGAACCCGTTTTGCGTGGCGAACACGCCATTCTTCTTGCGCCTACTGCCGGTGGAAAAACGGAAGCAGCCAGTTTTCCTGTTTTATCGCGCATGCTGACTGAAAACTGGTCTGGTTTAAGTGTGATTTACATTTGCCCGATCAAGGCACTTTTAAATAATCTTGAGTCGCGCTTAACCTATTATGGGCATTTGTTAGGTCGCTCGGTAGGTGTTTGGCATGGGGATATTAGTCCTTCTAAAAAGGCCAAGTTACTCGCAAACCCTCCCGATATTTTACTTGCAACACCAGAATCACTTGAAGTTATTCTTGTATCGATGCGCACGGATCATCGCTATTTTTTTGCCAATGTAAGAACCGTTATTATCGATGAGGTTCATGCCTTTGCTGGCGATGATCGCGGCTGGCATCTTCTATCTGTTATGGAGCGTATTGGCGTTATCGCCGGTAGAGAGCTTCAGCGTTTAGGTTTATCTGCCACTGTAGGTAATCCGCAGGTGTTGTGTGATTGGCTTGCTGGGTCATGTAAATCAAATCGCAGTGTAATTAATCCTCCTGTGGAAAATAATGTTGTACCGGATATCCAAGTTGATTGGGTGGGTTCGGTTAAAAACGCCGCTATCGTAATTTCGAGATTACATCGCGGAGAAAAGAGATTAGTTTTTGTAGATAGCCGCTCACGAGTTGAAGAGCTGGCAATAGAATTAAGAGCTCAAGGCGTCAGCACCTACGTTTCGCATAGCTGCTTAAGTTTAGAAGAGCGTACCTCTGCTGAAGAAGCATTCGCTCAGGGTAGCAATTGTGTGATTGTTGCAACCAGTACATTAGAGCTAGGCATTGATGTTGGTGATTTAGATCGAGTTATTCAAATTGATGCCCCCTCTACGGTATCGTCTTTCTTACAGCGAATAGGGCGCACTGGGCGACGCTCTGGGTCATCTCGCAATTGTCTATTTTTGGCAACTAAAGAAGATGCATTTTTAAGAGCGTTAGCATTGTTAGAGTTATGGCGTAACGGATTTGTTGAACCCATTATTCCACCACCGCAACCTATGCATATTTATGCTCAGCAAGTTATGGCGCTGACATTACAAGAGCAGGGAATCATTGCGCAGGATATTCCTGCTTGGCTGCATGGAACGACTGGCTTTAAATCTATTCCGCCCGCAAAACTTTTGCAGTCTATCGACTACATGATCAATACCGGCATATTGCATTCTGATTCAGGAATTTTAGGTATTGGTAGTAAAGGCGAACGTAGTTTCGGCCAAAAAAACTTTATGGAATTGTTTTCAGTTTTTACGAGCCCACCGATGGTAAAAGTCTTCTATGGCAAACAAGAGTTGGGTGAAGTACATCAATTAACTTTTGCTGTAAAAGAAGAAGGCCCGTCAGTTTTAACCTTGGGTGGAAGAAGTTGGCAAACTAAATATATAGATTGGCCGCGTAAAAAAGCTTACGTGGAACCAACAGAGATGCGGGGGCGTTCGCAATGGTTAAGTGCCGGGCAACCAATGCATTATGAAATGTGCCAGTCTATGGCATCTGTACTGCGTTCTGAGTCTATTTATGAAGGGCTATCAGCTAGAGCTATTAGTTTACTTGAGCAGATTAGAGAAGAATTTGATTGGATAACTCCTAATGCTACGACATTAATAATAGATGCAGATAAAAATGTTATTTGGTGGACATTTTCAGGCAAGCTATTTAATGCGGTTATCGCATCCGCACTCACTGGAATGGCAGATAAAATATCAACAGATAACTTAGGTATCAGCTTCTCACATGTCTACAACATTGAAGAGTTGGTACTGAAAATAAAATCGATTATGGCTGCAGAACACACCAATTTGATTGCTCCATTGGAAGAAGATTTTATTAAAGAACTGAAGTTTTCTGAATGTTTATCGCAAGAATCTATTGATGATGAATTGATTGCAAGATACAGCTTTGAAAAAGAGTTCAGAGCTGTTGCCGCTATGGATATTGCTGTTTTACACCAACATTCTTAAATGGAGTTTGATTGTGGAAGAATTGGATGTGCATACTCTGATCGTTCCAGAGAACCGAGAAGGCTGCTTGCTGATATGTGGTTTGAATCATGGATATTCTAAAGAGGATGAGCGTCAAGACTTGGCTGGAGTTGATCGTGCCGATTCGCACAAATCTTTCTTCTCTGATTGTGAAGTCAATAATTACCCATTCAGAAATAAAATTGTTAATTGGTTTTCTCTATGGGGTTATGAGCTCAATAAAACTAAGGCAACAGCGACTCAGTTTGATAAATCGATAGTGCAAACCAATTGGCTTCAATCCTGCTCCAACAATCTAAATGGAGTAGGTGTTCAGCGCGAATGTATTGAAAGCTGCGAATCGTTTTTGAATACCTGTGAGCAGATAAAGCCAAGGTTAATATTGTTTTTTGGTAGAGAACTTATTTTGGCGTTTTCCCACGGCTCAATTGCTTCAAAAATTGAAGGGGTATTTGGCCAAAAACTCGATACGGTCCAAACGATTAGAAAAGATATTTTTGGGCCAGATGGTAAAAAGAGAAAGCGCTTTGCAGTGTCGTTCTTAAAATATGAAAGAGTAACTGTTGTTTGTTTGCCTCATGCTACTGGCTCAAAAGGACTGGCGAACGATTATATTGCGGCCTTCAAGCCGGAGTTGTCCGCAGCCATCGATTGCTGGTGGGAGCAAGGTGAATCTTTCCAAGAGGGCAGCTTTAGTTAGTTTGGATTGTCTATCGCAGCAAATACTTCTCGCCACATCTTGCTATCAATATCATGGCCTAGCGCTTTATGTTCGCGGTTTTGCTCTCTATCTCTATCATCGCGCTTAATTTCTTCAAGTAAATCACGTTTAATAACTTCTTTTGCCTGATCTGGTATTTGACTCCAGTTCACGATTATTGAGTTGCAAAAGCTGTGCGTCGAAATTGTCATTCTTCCGCAGTAATATCTAAACGCACCTATCCACAATCTGCTTAAATCGTCTTCAGTTAAATTCATTTTATTCGTTGACCGCGCGCTCTAGTCCCATGAAGAGATTTAAGTTTGAGTATTGGTAGCAATGTTAAAGCCAATGCACAGGAATCTCAATCTCAAACGTCTTTGCAGTGTATTTCAGCATTCCGATGATTTCTTGATGCCTTTGAGTATCGTAATGATCGCCAGCCTGCTTTTTATCGACAATAGTTTTTAATTCATGAAGATTAAACAATCCTAGTTTGTAAAAGTTACCCCATGTGGCATCACCAAATAGGTTGTATATCACTTGAGTGCTATCACGTTCGCTGGCGAGACGTTTTTGCCCTGCTATTTTTAACGATGCTGCTTCCGCTTCGTCTTTGTCGTCGTAAGTGTGTAAGAGATACATGAAATTGCCTTGATTGCTTTTTGCACAAAAGCGCAGTTTTGGTCTTTTATGTGATATATTTTACTCAGAATTTAAATATTTTTTTGAGTTATTTTTTAAGCAATTATCCTGAGCGTGCGGATGTGGTTCCTTAAATACAACCGAGAGGGACTGGTGCTACATGCGGTGCTACACAGATAAATCGAATTGTGATATTCTTATTTTATTCAATGGGTTGGGTAGTTTTTGTGGGTGCGACCACTGTACCACTTAAGTTAAGCAGCACTACCAAGCTGTTTAAATAAAAAAAGCCGCTAACTAGCGGCTTTTTTTATGCCTGCATTTTGGTGATGCCCACTCCTCAATTATTAAATACAAGGCTGCGATTTAATGCTTGCGTAATCGCAGCGCTACGTAGTTTCAACTATTAATTGCTTTGTGTATGAACCTTGCCTTTCAAATCGCAAATGATGTTGTGTGTAGTTAATTTTTTGGATGCTTAGTTGTCTGTCGATTTTTAAATTCATTTGCAATTTATTCGGCGTGGTTTTCTGGCGTATAACTCCAGCGCGGTATCAATAATAAAATCAAAATTGAAATAATGGCCACTGTCACTGAGCCCCAAATTGCCAAAGGCGCAGCAGCAACTCTATCGGGGTAAATATGCATGGCTGCACCCAAGCCAATGCCATTGCCTGCAGTCACAAGTACTACTGCAGTTAAATCATGAAAGCGCCGCGCTTTGTTTGCATCCATGGCCCATTCGGGATGAGTGTTGTAGCTGGGTAAATATTCGTGTGCATTATTGAGCTGTTCTAATGCAGCCAAAAAGCGGCGGAGGTTACTAATAGCGCGCTCGCCTTTGTAATTTAAAAATGCCAGACATAAGGATGCCGCAGGAAAACCCGGCAAAAGCCATTCAACAGGAACACTACCTCCGCCACTGGGTTTTAATGCAACCAAGGCTGCTAATAAACTTAATACCAAGGTGGCGTAAAGCGATAGCGCTTGCTGGCGCTGGCTGATGCGCGTGTTCACTTCTTGATAGGCGGCAATAAAACGATAATTAGCATCGACAATATATTTG
>JAGKXD010000176.1 GCA_021151525.1 Cellvibrionaceae bacterium
CGAAAACATTGTTTTTATAATATAATATTTTTTATGCCTTTTGTTCGTTATTTTTTACAGATGAAACAGATCAGACGTGTTGTTTGACGTATAAATCAACACGTAAATTCACACGCAAAGAGTGATGAAACTCTCAAAATGTCACCATTCTCCACCATTAGTCCGGCAAATTGACCACTAATTGCTCAACAACTAGCCACTTCTGTCCTTTTCGGTTTTAATGGAAATTAGAACAATAAAGACTTAGCCGAATTTTTTCTAAGCGGCTAACAAACTAGCCTGTTTTTAAACGACAGAACGAGCAACTCTCCTATGGACGTTAGAGCTTTACACCGCCAAATGACGCAGTACAACCGTTGGAAACGCCAACTTGATGAGCGTTTGCAGCGTTTCGATGCATGGGGAAACAGCCACCAAATGTTGAGTTTGGATGTGCAGCGCACCCTCAACAAAGCGCGCAACCTGCTGCGCGGTGACAGCTTTACTATTGCCTGTGTGGGCGAGTTCTCGCGCGGTAAAACCGAACTTATCAACGCGCTTTTATATACCGAGGGTGGCCGCCGCTTGTTGCCATCCCAACCCGGGCGCACCACCATGTGCCCTACCGAAATTTTTTGGGATCCGCATGTGCCCGTCAATTGCGTGCGCCTCTTGCCCATAGAAACTCGTCGCACCAATACCAGCTTGCAAAACTTCAAGCGCATTCCGCAAAACTGGGTAACAGTGACTTTTGATCCGCACAACCACGAGCAAACCCGTGCGGCCATCAATCAGGTTTCTGCCAGCAAATGGGTTGCGCCTGCCGATGCTCTCAAACTCGGCTTTGCGATGGACGAATTGGGCGACCGCGATGAAAACGGCAAAGTCGCCGTGCCCGCGTGGCGTCACGCATTAATTAGTCTAGATCATCCGCTGCTGCGCCAAGGTTTGCGCATTGTGGATACCCCCGGATTAAACGCGCTCGGCAATGAACCCGAGCTCACCTTAAAAACCCTGCCGGAAGCGCAGGCGATTTTATTTTTGATGTCAGCCGATGCCGGTGTAACCGCCAGCGACATGACCATTTGGCGCGAACACGTACAAACCCTGCGCGATGAACAGTGCACCGCGGTACTCGCCCTGCTCAATAAAATCGATAGCCTGTGGGATGATTTGCAATCGCCCGCAGAAGTCAGTGCGAATATTGAAAATATTCGTCACATTACCGCGCAACAATTAAAACTTGCGCCTGAACAAGTGATTGCACTTTCTGCCAAGCAAGGTTTGTTGGGTAAAGTTGGGCGCAATTTGCCACAGCTGGAACGCAGTAATTTTCCACAACTTGAACGCAAATTGGCGGATGTGGTTTTGCATAGCCAACAACAAATTATTGGCCATCGCTTGGTGGGTGATAGCTATGAGATGATCATCAACACTCGCAATAGCCTTGCTCAGCGCTTAACAGAATGCGAATCAGAAATTAATGTGTTGCGCGCTGCTGCACCGCAAGAAGCTGCCGAAACTTTGCAACAATTGCGCGACACCATTCGCCAAACCCATCACCAATATCACAAACAAGCGCTTTCGCTGCGCACCAGCCAACGTTTGTTAGAGTCGCAACGTGTTGCCCTGCTAGCGCCCGTGAGTTCCGGTTTGTTGGAACAACAAATTAATAGCGCACACCGCAACCTTGCGCAGAGCTGGACTACACTCGGCCTCGCGCGCGCTATCGGTAATTTCTTTGATGATGTCGATAGCAGCTTACAACATATTGAACGCGAAATTGATCGTGCCAATCGTGTGTTGGTTTCAATTTATCAACGCCCTGAACACAACTTAACGGGCGATGATTTGATGATGCGCCACTTGTTAAAAATTCATCATCAACGCCGCCAACTGCGCCAACTGCATAAGCGTGCAGATGATTTCCGTTTTTCATTAAATACTTTATTAACACGCAAAGGCGCGCTGATTAATCGCTTTATCAATACGCTCGTGCAAGAAGTACGCAACACCTATCAAGATTTAAACGAGCACATTAATCAATGGTTGCAAGAAGCGCTCACGCCTTTAATGCACAACAACCACTATCAAAAGCAATTACTTGAAACGCACATGCTGCGCCTCACGCAATTGCAAACTCAACGCAATTCTCACGCAGAACAAATTGAAAGCTTGCAAACCAATATTTATCAATTGCAAACCGCATTGAGTTCGCTGGAACCTTTGTACCAAGAAATTATCAGCGCACCGCTGGTAAATGATGCGAGCGAAAAATTAGCGATAATTCGCAGTGGACAAGTTGTGTCTTTATTGGAAGCGCGTAAGGCGGCGCGGGCGAATTAAATAAAAAAGCCGGATTCCAGCCTTGGTTCTGGAATCCGGCAAACAGAGTTCGTTATAAATAACGACATGCACAAACAGTAACTGACAAAACAACAATAGAAAAAGCAAAAAATCTTTAACGCAAACGCCCTACATAATGTTGATCTGACTCCACGGCTACTTCAGCTTCGGGTTCAACAACTTCAGGGACTGCAGCGTGTTCAATCGGAATTGAAACACGCGATGACGACGCCACACTCAAGCGGCGCGGTTTGAAAGGCGAATCGGCAAATAATCCACCCTCTGCAAAATAAATATCTTCCAACTTTTGGCACATCGCCTGCAAATCAGGATTCGCTACTGAATGTGCCAGCTCCAACACATGCCAGCAATATTCAGCGTTAGTGCTCATGTATTTGATGTCAGTAACGCGGCCAATTTCGCGGCGCAATAACACATGCATGCGCCCCATTAAACCAAAGGCTACACTCTCACGCTCTTCAATAGATGCTACAGAACTCATAGGACTTGTTCTCCGTGTTGCTCAATATCAAGACCTTCGTTTTCTTCATCCATCTCCACGCGTAATCCCATCACCTTGTCGATAATTAATAAAATAATGGCTGTGACAATGCTTGCGTAGATGATGGTAGTCACTACGCCGATTGCTTGAATCGCAATGCTGCCTTCAACACCGCCAATACTTTTTACGGCGAACACACCTGTGAGCAACGCACCCACAATTCCGCCAATAGCATGCACGCCAAATACATCAAGTGAATCGTCATAACCCATGGTGGATTTCAACCAGGTTGCGCCCCAGTAACAGGCTCCGCCCGCTGCTATACCAATCGCAAAAGCACCGGTCACGCCGACAAAACCTGATGCCGGAGTAATCGCCACCAAACCGGCCACCGCGCCAGAAACCATGCCCAATACCGAGGGTTTGCGGCGTTTAAACCACTCAATCAGCATCCAAGTCATTGCTGCAACTGCCGTTGCCAGTTGAGTGACAAACATAGCCATACCTGCGCGCCCATCCGCCGCACCGGCAGAACCAGCGTTAAAACCAAACCAGCCGACCCACAACAGGGACGCGCCGATTACGGTGAGAATCAAATTGTGCGGAGGCATGGAAACACGACCAAAGCCGAGGCGTGGGCCAACGATAATCGCCGCCACCAAACCAGAAACACCCGCATTTATATGTACAACGGTGCCGCCCGCGAAATCCAACACACCCAGACTCGCCAACCAGCCCGTAGGCTCCCACACCCAGTGGGCGACAGGGGCGTAAACCAGCAGCGACCAGAAAGTGACAAACACCACTAATGCAGAGAACTTCATACGCTCGGCGAAGGCGCCAGTGATCAGCGCGGGGGTGATGATCGCGAAAGTCATTTGGAACATCATGAAGACGCTTTCAGGAATGGTTTGCGCCACATGGTGCACTGTGACCATGCCGGTTTCCTTGATGAAATCCATCCCCTGCAACATAAATCTATCCAAGCCACCCAGCCACGGCGATGTACCGGGCGTAAAGGCTAGGCTATAGCCAATAATGACCCATAAAATCGACACAATGCAGGTTGCCGCGAAGCTGTGAGCCATGGTCGCCAGCACGTTTTTCTTGCGCACCATGCCGGTATAAAAGAGCGCTACGCCGGGAATGGTCATCAATAAAACCAGCGCGGTGGAAACCAGCATCCACGCCGTATCGCCTGCACTGATTTTGCTCGTGCTTACCAGCGTTGGCTTGGTCATGGGTGGTTCAACTGCAGGCTCTGCAGGAGTAGGAGCAGGGGTCGCAACTGGCGCCACAGGGGCTTCAGCAGCAACTTGTGAATTTGGGCTTGTTTCCGAAGATGCAACAGCAGTCGCCGAATCCTGCGCAAACACTGGCGCAGCGGCAAGACTAAACACTAAAGAGAGAACAGCTAGGCTTAGGGAGACAACACGCATGCAAGTACCTCATAAGTTGGTATATGTGACTTAGCATTAAGCGTGCCAGTGGAAATATGCGCCATGGCGCAGGGTTTTGCAGAAATTAAATGCCCGATTTCGGGCAAAATCGCGCATCACTATGGACGGGCGAGCACCATAAATAGGCAAACCTAGGTTTTACTGAACGCTTCCCCTCTTTGTTAAAAAGGGGTACCGGAAATGCACAAATAATCTCTCGGTTGCAGTTGGTTCAGAATGAACAGCCCTGAAAAGACGCTTTAAACTTGCAGCCTATAGCCCGCGTCTTTAGACTTGCGCCCCAACAACCTAGTAAAAGCCAGCTAAGCTTTGCCTTTAGCGTGCCCATTCCGCGTTTACCTATATAAGAGAACACCATGCCTGATGTGCTACCACCCGATTCTGTCGGGATTGTCACACCGCAAACCCTGCATTTTAGCGAGCCACTCCTGTTGGCTTGCGGTAAAACCCTGACCGACTACCAGCTCGTGTACGAAACCTACGGCCAGCTCAACGCCAACAAAAGCAATGCTGTGCTGATTTGCCATGCGCTTTCCGGCCACCATCACGCCGCCGGTTACCACAGCATGAGCGATAAACGCCCCGGTTGGTGGGATGCCTACATAGGCCCCGGCAAACCCATCGATACCAACAAATTCTTTGTGGTCAGCCTCAACAATATCGGCGGCTGCCACGGCTCGACGGGGCCAAGCAGCATCAACCCCGAAACCGGCAAACCTTGGGGACCAGATTTCCCCAAACTGCGCGTGCGTGATTGGGTGCACAGCCAAGCGCGTTTGGCCGATAAGCTCGGCATTGACGTTTGGGCAGCGGTGATCGGCGGCAGCTTAGGTGGCATGCAAGCCATGCGTTGGACGCTCGAATACCCCGAGCGCGTGCGCCATTGCGCGGTGATTGCCTCGGCGTTAAAACTCAGCGCGCAAAATATCGCCTTCAACGAAACTATCGGCAGCGATGAGGAAGTGGAATTCCAAATTGAAAGTTACCTGCGCTACCAAGGCGGCAACTTCGCAAAACAATTCGATGCCAATAGCTATTTGCTGATTACCAAAGCGCTCGATTATTTTGATTTGGCGCGCGAGTACGGCGACGATGCAATCAATGCATTCCAACATGCGCAGGCAAAATTTTTAGTGATTTCGTTCAGCACCGACTGGCGCTTCGCACCTGAGCGCTCGCGCGAAATTGTGAGCGCATTAATTGGCGCCAACAAATCTGTTAGCTATGCCGAAATTGAATCCAAATCCGGCCACGATGCCTTCCTCTTACCCGATGAACGCTACCAACAAGTGTTTGGTCGTTACCTTGCTGGCATTGTTACGGAGTAAATTGAAATGCGTATCGACTTAAACGAAATTCAACACTGGATAAAACAAGGCAGTCGCATTCTCGATTTGGGCTGCGGCGATGGCACCCTGTTAAAATTTTTGCAGGACAACAAGCAAACCCAAGGCTACGGTTTGGAAATTGATGCAGGGCAAATTAATTTGTGTATCGACAAAGGCCTCAACGTTATCGAACAAAACCTCGACCGTGGCCTCGGCAATTTTGCCGACAATAGTTTTGATACTGTGCTCATGACCCAAGCACTGCAAACGCTGCACTTTCCCCACAAAGTCTTAGATGAAATGTTGCGCGTTGGCAAAGAATGTATTGTCACCTTCCCCAACTTCGGCCACTGGAAAGCGCGCCTGCATTTATTCACGCGCGGCCGCATGCCCGTTTCCGATTTGTTGCCTTACGAATGGTACGACACACCCAACATTCACTTCTGTACCTTCAAAGATTTTGAAGTGCTCTGCCGCGAACGAAATTACAAAGTTATTCATCGCCAAGTGGTTAATGAACAAAGCGGACAACTGCTGAAAGATGCAATGCCAAATTTATTTGGTGAGACGGCGATTTATCATTTGAGTAAGCAATAAATTTAAAGGTGTAATCTAATCAATAAGGGAGTCGTCATCCTCGCGCAAGCGGGGATCCAGCTCTTGATTTAAAAAGCGAAACAATCAAGTGAGTAAATACTTATGAAAACCCTACTGTCTTTTATATTTACACTCGCCCTAACACTTCCCGCATTCGCCCAAATAAACCAAACCAAAGAAATCCAAACCTCGCAAAAATTTGGTGACTACACAGTTCACTACAATGTGTTCAACAGCAAAAGCATTCCTGCAGAAGTTGCTAAGGTTTACAACCTCACGCGCAGTAAAGATATTGCTTTGGTAAATATCAGCCTCACCAAAACTGAAAACGGCAAAACTAGCTTAGGCTTACCTGCAAAGGTTTCCGTAAAAGCTGTGAATTTAATGCAGCAAGTGAAAGATTTGGACTTTATGGAAATCAAAGAACCGGAAGCAACTTATTACATCGCCAAGTTTCGTCACACCAATGAAGAAGATATTCGGTTTGAAGTTAGTGTAGTTCCGGAGGGGGAAAACAAACCTTTGACGGTTAGTTTTACGCGGAAGTTGTTTACGGAGAATTGATCTCATTGAAGATAAGGCTTATGACGCATACATTGAGGAAATCACATTGATCTATCATTACTGCAGCCAAGTCAATTTTCTAAACATAATAAGATCAAAGGAATTGTGGGCAACAGATTTATCCAAAATGAATGACCCTGAAGAAATGCTTGACGGACGCCGCATTATAATGGACTTGTTTGGAAAAACATTTCCATCCAGTAAATACCCTATAAATGGTTCTTTTCCTGATGACGATAATTTATATCTAGTTAGTTCCGCATCAAAAAATGGAGACGTACTTAGCCAATGGCGCTCATACGCGCAAGATGGGACTGGATTTAGCATTGGAATTGATGAAAAAGATTTGAACATGCTTAATTTAAATCCTTTTAAATCAGGAATTCCAATTCAAGGGGACGAATATAGCGGTGTTCCCGAGTACTTAATTGAAGATGTCTTGTATTCGCATGATGATTTTACTCTCAAAATTGAACAATTTATGCAAAACCACCTTCGAGATTATGGCGTGCCATTTGATACCAATTATGATGGGCCACTAAAGACTAGCTCCATATTTTTCATGAGAGAGCTCGCAATGAACTTCTGCCTATTAAAAAGCGATTTTTATAAAGAGGAGCAGGAAGTAAGAATTTACAAATCAATCTCAATTGAATGGAGCCTGTTGGCCGCCAATCCCCTACCGAACAAATTTATTAAATTTGACTTTCTTGACTCGCCTTACGGTATTAAGCCGTATGCCCCCATATATCTATGGTCAGACAATAGGACGGCGATAAAAGAAATCGTAATTGGCCCGAGAAATCCATCGTCCATTAAAGACGTAGAAACATTTTTGAAGCTAAATGGATATCCAAAAATTGAAATTAGCAAATCTGCTGGTAATTATCGTTAGTCTAAAGTTAACTTATCAATCACTTTCAAGATAAATGAGTTAAGCATTTAAATTTTTGAGATCAAATAATGAAAAACATAACAGGCGGTTGCCTTTGCGGCAGAGTGCGCTATTCAGCAAGTAGGTTGGGGTAATCCAGCACACCCCAACATATCTGACTCATAAAGAACTGACTGTCAATTTAATACAAGTGCCTTAAATACTTTCTGCTTTAATACAAACATTGTCATGTTGGGGTGCGTCGTTCGCAAGCTCACGTCTTACCACCAACCTACATTAATCACTTTTTGAGATCATCAGAAATGCAAAACATAACCGGCGGTTGCCTCTGCGGTGCAGTACGTTACGAGGCGAACACAAAATCCATAATGACCCGCGCTTGTTGGTGTCGCACTTGCCAGCATCTTGCGGCAGGCAATGCGACTGTGAATATGGTATTTCCTACCGATGCAGTAACCATTTCTGGCGAGCTAAGTGATTTTGAAAGCACTGCTGATAGCGGTAATAAAATGCACAGAAAGTTTTGCCCGAAATGTGGCGTGCATTTGTTTAGCCAAGCAGAAGTGCGCCCGCATATTTTGATTATTCGTGCGGGCACTTTGGATGATCAGAAAGATGTGAAAATTGATGCCTTGATTTGGACTTCATCGGCACCGGCGTGGGCGTATCTTGATCCGAGTATTCCGCATTTTGAAAAGCAGCCACCTGCACCTGTGGTGAAATAAATTTCGTAGTGCAGTCTAGCCCCTCCCCCTTTCCAAGG
>JAGKXD010000177.1 GCA_021151525.1 Cellvibrionaceae bacterium
ATATTAAACAATAGAGATGGCACTTAAATAATTCAAACATTGCACAAGTTATTGACACTTATTATGTCATACAATACTATTTTAACCACTAGAAATGCGAAATAATAACGTCAAAGCCTTTTTGCCCGCCCTGGCCAATAAGAAAGGCACAAAAAAATCTAACTCGTGGGAGACTCCCTATGTTTAAGCGTTCCGCATTAAGTAGTGCCGTGGCCGTTGCTATAGCTTTTAGCTGCCAAGCATTGCAGGCGCAAGAAGCATCTAAAGACGAAACCGTAGAAGAAATTGTTGTTAGCGGTATTCGCCAAAGTTTGACCAAAGCGCTGGATATCAAAAAAGAAAACATTCAAATCACTGACTCCATCGTTGCTGAAGACATCGGCAAGTTTCCGGATAACAACGTTGTGGAATCCTTACAGCGTGTGACCGGCATACAGGTAACCGGCCGTGGCGGCGGTGAAGTAGATGGTGTAACCATTCGCGGATTGGGGGATGTTTCCACCACCATCAACGGTCGCCAAATCTTTACCTCTACCGGTGGCTCTGTAGCCCTGGCGGATATTCCAGCCAGCCTGTTAAGCCGTGTTGATGTCTACAAAACCCGTTCCGCCAACCAGCTAGAAGGCGGCATTGCCGGTGCGATTGATATCACCACCAACCGCCCGTTCAACTTTGAAGGCAGCAAAGTAGTAATGGCGGCGCGCGGTATTTACCAAAGTACCTCTGACAAAACTGACCCAAATCTAAGCATGCTCGCTAGCGACCGCTGGGAGACCAGTGCCGGTGAATTTGGGGCTTTGATCAACGTGTCTTACGCTGAAACCAACTACCGCGATGAGAATATTTGGATCGGCTCGCTCGACCCTTACAACGCCACCACCTACGACAAAATCAGCAGTACTGCAGGTGGTTTTAGCGTAGGTACCTTGAGCGGCTTGCCATCCGCAGCTGGCTCAACCATGAAGGTAAACGGTGTTGATACCCCTTATGTGTTGCTGCGCGATGCCATGGGTTTTACCGATTTCACCGGTAAGCGCGAGCGCCCTGCCGCTAACGTGTCCTTCCAGTGGGCACCTAACGATACCTCTGAATACTTGTTCGAAACCTTCTATAACGGCTATCGCAACCAGTCATTCAACTCTTTGGTGTTCCTCAATACCAACGGCATCAGCCATTTCCGCAACCCAACCATGTACGAAGGCACTAACGTTGTTAAAACCAACTACGTTAACAACGCCAGCATGTTTACCTCAGGCGATGGTTCAACCGGCCACACCGACAGCTGGGTTTACGCCTTGGGCGGCAAGTGGACACTGACCGATAACCTGAAAGTCAAATCGGAAATTGTGCATCAGAAGAGTGATTTCGAGCGCCGCTTCTTCGCTATGCGCACCACATCCACCAAAGATCGTTTAGTGGTTGATTTCAACCACGATAACGGCCTGCCAGTGGTGGCTTTCCTCGATGACACCAGCACTCCCAATGTGGATGAAGGCTCACTGACCAATCCAGCTGATTGGGCGATGGACTATGTATACGACAACGCCGGTAAAGACCACGGCGATGCCACCACCTGGACGTTCGACGGCACCTACGACGCTGATTGGGGCATGATCAAGAAGGTAAGTTTCGGTCTGCGTTACGATGACCGCGGCGCAACTTCAGTATCACAAGACCAAAGCGGCGCGTGCAAAGGCACAGCAGCGCAATGCTCTTTGACCTCTTACGATGGTTTGATGAACATCAGCAAAGCCGGTTTCTTTGACGGCAAAGCCTATGTACCAAGCCAATGGTTGGCAGCTGACGGCAACTACATGCTCGCGCACTCAGACACCATTCGCGAAGCCTACGGCTTTAAGTTGGGCGGCTCCAATTACTTACTCGGCAAACAATTTGCGATCAACGAAAAAACCAGCACTATCTACGGCCAAGTTGATTATGAAACCCAAGTGGCCGGCAAGCGCTTGGACGGCCAAGTGGGCGTGCGTGTTGTTGACGTAGACACCACCATGGACTTCTATGAAGACCCGACTAACGTGGGCAATTGGTCACCCGTACACTCAAAAGCAAACGATATTCGCGCCCTGCCGAACATTGTTGTGCGCTATTCATTGACCGATGACGACAGTTTGTTGACCCGTTTCACCTACGGCGAAACCGTGCGCAGACCAGGTTATGGCGACCTCAACCCGGCAATCAGTTATTACCCAACCACGACCGGTCTTGAGTTTGGTACTGCCAGCGGCGGCAACCCAAAATTGAAACCCGCAGAATCCAAAAACTACGATTGGTCATTGGAATACTACTTCGATAAATCCAGCTCTGTTTACGGCGTACTCTTCGAGCGCGATGTAAAAGGCTTTGTTGCCAACTCCATTACCAATATCACCGTTAGCGACAACCCCAACAAAGAGTTGAACGGCAAATATCGCCTGTCACAGCCCGCAAACACCGCCAACGGTGAGCTGCAAGGTATTGAACTGGGCTTGGTGTATTTCCCAGACAACCTGCCCAATTGGTTGCAAGGTGCCGGTATCCAGGCGAGCTACACCTGGTTGCAAGGTGAAACCTACGATCCAGTCTTTACCGATGGCGTCTTGACCAGCCGCGTAACTACTCCGATGTATGGCGTATCTGACTCGTCTTACAGCATCGTATTGGCTTACGAGAAAGAGCACTTCAGCTCGCGCTTGTCCTACGTGTGGCGTGAAGCCTTTAAAACTGGCTCAAATGGTTGCTGCTCAATGCCAAGCGGCGTTTGGTCAGCACCAGAAGCGAGTATGGATTTTCAGGTTAGCTACAACGTTACCGATAATTGGGTAATCACACTGGATGCCACCAATATCACCGACGAGCTCTACCAAGGCTATTACACAGATTCAACCCTGTATAACAACGGCTCTTCGTTGTATGCACGTACCTTGGCTCTGGGTACGCGTTTCTCGTTCTAAGTGTTTAATTCTCGACTTTGTATGCACGACCCCTTAAGCCGGCGCTAATAACGCCGGCTTTTTTATGACGATTAAATTGAGACCGGAATAACTAACGCCAACAGAAAAAGGCAGTAGCCATCCCCGTGATCCTCAACGCAAATATCGCCCATAAAAAAACCGCTATGAGTTTCCTCATAGCGGTACAAAATGGTGTGGGCAACACAAGTATTGCTACACCCTCCAACGACAAACAGTAAAAATGCAGACAAGCTTCAGAGAAACTCTGTACATCAGCCTTGAAGCACCAAACGAAGCGTTCGACCTTTGAGCTCAGACCAAACAATATTGGGAGCTAAACCTAGGTTTGGCTTTCAGCATTTATATTTGTATTATAATAATCAAAAACAAACAAAAGTGCCAGCTACTTTTGTAATTTCACTGAGTTAATTTCCCTAGCCTCAAGATTTAACAATGATTTACTCAAATAGATGATCTAGGGCACCTGATTTCAAGAGCCACCCACTCAACAACAAAAAATATTAATAGTATAATAGGACGTTTTTTACGTGCACTTACAGAACTATCGACCTGTTATCGGGTCTGAAGAGACCGCTAGCTGTGCTTGTGGTATAAACAATAAAATCAATAACTCGGGGGATATAATGTCCACTAATAATCAAGACCTCACCATCGATCAACCAATGGATAACAACATGTCTAAATCTACGTCTAAAGGCGGTAGCTTAGTTCTTTCTATTGTTTACATTACCGCGCTCTTTTTTATTTGGGCCTTTGTAACCAACCTGATTGATCCACTCGTAAAAAGTATGAAGGTGATTTACACCCTCACTGACGCCGAGGCCCAGCTCAACCAATTCGCCTTCTTTATTGCCTACGGCATTATGTCGATTCCATCGGCTGCGTATCTGGCGAAAAAGGGTTACACGAAATCTATTATTCTCGGGTTGATTGGTATTATCGCGGGTTGCTTGATTGCCTGGGCGACTACCTTTTCCCACAGCTTCGTCACCGTATTGCTGGGTCTCTTTGTCGCAGCGTCTGGCATTACCTTGTTACAAGTTGCGGCTAACCCGCTGATTGCATCTATGGGCGATCAAAAAGGCGCAGCCTTCCGCTTGAACCTGTCGCAATCATTTAATTCTTTGGGCGCTTATGTAGGCGGTATCTTTGGCGCAAAGTATTTGCTCGACGGCCCACTCTTTCATAAAGATGTAGTGATCACTCAAGATTTGTTGGACACAGGCTTATCATTTGTAACCAACGTATATCTTTTAATTGCCGTGGTATTGGCGGTATTTACCATTGCCGTATTTGCCGTGCGCAACACCATTTCTGTACACGCGCCAAAAATGGCCGAGCATTCTGAATCACCTTTTTCTGCGCTGAAATCCAAATGGGCTAACCTCGGTGCGCTGGGAATTTTCTTGTATGTAGGTGCAGAAGTTTGCGTAATTTCCGGGATGATTTTCTTCCTTGAACAAGAATCAATTTTGAACGTACCTGCGCAAACCGCTGGCTATATCGCACCTTACTTTATGTTGTTGGCGATGATTGGTCGCTTCACAGGTTCTGCATTACTGCGTTTTGTAAATGCGACTAACATGTTGGCATTTGTAGCCATGGGTGCAACGTTCCTCTGTACTTTCGTCATAGCAACTTACAATTTGCCAGCAACTCATTTGGGCGGCTCTGTCACTCTGAGCGGTTATGTGACCCCCATAACCATGGGCTTCCTGCCCGCAATTGCGGCAATTTTTATCGGCCTGTTTAACTCCATTATGTTCCCCACTATTTTCACGCTGACGCTTGAGCGTTCAACTGCACCAGCGTCTGCAACTTCAGGGTTAATGTGTATGGCAATTTGTGGTGGTGGTTTTATCTCCGTACTTTACGGTTTCACCGTTGACCAATTGCTTGCCCACTTCCCTGTAGGCGCACGCTCAATCGCATTTATTGTTCCGCTCTTGTGCTATATCTACGTTCTCTGGTTTGCATTTGCAGCCAAGAAAGCGCCAACACACGCTATAGAAGAAGGTGTTCTCAGTGCACACTAAGTCTTAAGCAAGCCCCATAAAAAAAGCGATCATCTGATCGCTTTTTTTATGGGTGTTCATTGAGTACAACCAAACTAACTTTGCAGTATCAAAAGGATTC
>JAGKXD010000012.1 GCA_021151525.1 Cellvibrionaceae bacterium
TCCCCGCTGCGCGAGGATGACGACTCCCTTCTTAATCAATTATTAATATAAAAACATTTCCTTGGCAGTGGTACTCATTCATCTTTAATGAGAGATTCACTATGCAGTTAATAAACAAAACCCATTATCTTTTAGTTGCACTCATTGTTTTGATGGCTGCGTGCACCAGCCAAACGATTACACGCTTTGATGACCCTAGCAACACTTACAACGCGCAAACCACTTATCAAAAGCTGAAAAGTGATTATCCATTTATCACTATCGCCAGCACGACACCCTCAGCATCAGTCAAAGAAATTAAAAATATTACCTACGTGCAATACGGTAATCGCGCATTGCAGTTGGATCTATATTTACCGAAAAGTCCGAATAAAAAACTAACGCCGGGAATTGTGTTTGTACATTGCGGTGGTTGGAAGCACGGTTACCGCGAAAACTTTACACCCATGGCAATTCGTATGGTGGAACAGGGATATGCGGCTGCAACAATTTCCTATCGTCTTTCGCCCGAGGCACAATATCCCGCTGCGATTTACGATGTAAAAGCTGCAGTACGTTGGTTGCGTTTTCACGCGAAACAATATGGAGTGGATGCGCAACATATCGCCATTGCAGGCGGCTCTGCTGGCGGTCAAATTGCAAGCTTGGTTGGCGTGACCAACGGCGATGAAAAATTCGATCCGCAATCGAAAATCAACAAGGTTTCGAGCGCAGTACAGGCAATTATTAATATTGATGGTCTTTCAGATTTTACATCTGAAACTGCATTGAAATACGAAGATGATCCCAAGAAAACCCCATCAGCCGCCGGTGCATGGTTTGGTGGGCGCTACTCAGAAAAAACCGAATTATGGAAAGAGGCTTCGCCAATTAATCATGTCTCTAAAAACACGCCGCCAATTCTTTTTATTGGCAGCGCGCAAACACGATTCAGCGTAGGGCGCGACGACATGATCGAAAAATTAAAGCCCTTGGGAGTGAATGCGCAAGTGGTGTTATTGCCTAATACTCCGCATTCCTTTTGGATGTTTGATCCATGGCTTGAGCCAACCGTTAAAGCCACAGTGGAGCTTTTAAATAAAGAGTTCGCTTACAAGCTGTAGCGGTAATGGCTAGTAAAAAAAATATTTATGTGTTGGCTAATTTTTTGTGGACGAGCTTAAAAACAACAATCGATTAAACCACGTGAACTGTTTTTCCAAAAGCCTAATCACACCAAGCCCAATTAAAACGCCGGTTGTATTGGCACAAATATCGAAAACATCGAAGGTACGTGGCGGCATAAAATGCTGGCCGATCTCTATACCTATTGAAAAAATAATTAAAAACAGTGCGCGCTGTAAAAATGCCCAGCGTGGAAATGCAAAGCTAATAGAAAACCCTGCCACAAAATAGCCACTGCAATGCATTAGCTTATCGTTAAACATAGGTATTGAGTTTTCAGGATGTGGAGTTAACCCCAAATAGGTAAACGCAATTAACAGGACAAAAAATTGCAGCAAACAAAGCTGGCGCCAAAGAAACATATTTAATCCAGATAAAATATTTTGGCGAAGAATAACACTAAGTGTTTTGATCTTGGGTGTTTAATCACTATCACGCTAAATTTATTTCACCAATGCTGAGATTGGCTCGGCCGCGTAAAGATCTTGTGGTGTGTTGATATTGAAGAAGGGGTCGTAAGCGTCGGCGTTAAACTCAACTTGCACCGGATTGTAGGATTTCATCCAATCCTGCAATCGAGGTGATTCACCGGTTTCCAGTTGTGCCTCAAGTTCAGGCTTTAGCGAATTGTGCCAAAGCGCAAAGACAGGGTGAATACTCGACTTGGATGTAGCAACAGCCAATCGGGTTGATGATTTTTGTGCAGCCGCAAGAAGTTCTTCAACAAGGTTTGCGGGGAAAAACGGCGTATCAGAGGCAAAGCTCACCAGCCATTCCGCCTTGGGGGTTTTGGTTTGCATCCAGCTTAGGCCTGCATGGATGCCTGCCAGAGGGCCAAGGTTGTTGGGGTAAACATCGGGAACGACCGGCAAGCGTGTGCGGGCAAAGCGCAGGCTATTGCCGTTAGCATTGAGCAAAAGCTGCGGCACTTGAGGTTGTGCGCGGTCTATAGTGCGTTGCAGTAGTGACTTGCCAGCCAAGGGCAGGAGGCATTTGTCGCCACCACCCATACGACGGGCAAGACCACCAGCAAGGATAATACCTACAACGGATTCGGAAACTTTCATAAATGGTTTATGGCACCCAATTGTGAGCCAAGGCGAACGCCTTTACAGGTTTATACGGCCATTTACTCGGCGAAGATGAGCCGGAATCAGGTTGGCGTATAAATTTACATTTCTATCTAACTAGTTTAGCTGTTAGTTGCCAGCACGGGAAAAGATTTTGCTTTTCCTATACAAATCTTCTAAAAATTAATTGCTGTAAAAGCTATCAGATTCATATCTATAATTGATTTTTATAAATGACAGCCTTGTCTTACTATTTCCTCAGCGTTTCACGAATTCACATCAACTAAAAATGGAAGGTACGACTATGAGCACTACCAATTTAACTACATCCGCTGGCGCCCCTGTTGGTGATGACAACAACAGCATCAGTGTTGGTCCGCGTGGTCCTTTGACCTTCGATAACCACTATTTGTTCGAAAAACTTGCGCACTTTAATCGTGAGCGTATTCCTGAGCGAGTAGTGCATGCGCGCGGTACCGGCGCTTATGGACATTTCACCCTAAGTAAGAGTTTAAGCCAATATACGATTGCAGATTTCCTGCAGAAAGTTGGCGATAAAACGGAGGTGTTTTTGCGCTTCTCCACCGTGGGTGGAGGCCAAGACTCCAGCGATTATGCCCGCGATCCGCGTGGATTTGCGGTGAAGTTTTACACTCGCCAAGGCAATTACGATGTGGTGGGTAACAACACGCCGGTATTCTTTTTGAATGACCCCATTAAATTTCCGGATTTCATCCATTCGCAAAAGAAAAATCCGCAAACTAATTTGCCTGATCCAGCGGCGGCTTTTGAATTTTGGGCGAATCACCCGCATTCGTTGCATCAAATGACAATCCTGATGTCGGACCGCGGTATTCCTTTGTCTTATCGCCATGTTCACGGCTTTGGTTCACACACCTTGAGTTTGTGGAATGAAAAAGGCGAACGCTACTGGGTGAAGTGGCATTTCAAAACCAACCAAGGCATCAAAACTTTAACGGCGGAAGAAGCGGCAACTATGCCGGCGCATGGTGCACAGCAAGATTTGGTGGATGCCATTAATCGTGGTGATTTCCCGAGCTGGACGGTGAAGCTGCAAATTATGACCGAAGCGCAAGCGGAGACTTATCACATCAATCCGTTTGATTTAACTAAAGTGTGGCCGCATAAAGATTTTCCGTTGATTGAAATTGGCCAGTTGGAATTGAATCGCAATGTGCAAAATTATTTTGCAGAAACTGAGCAATCAGCTTTTGCGCCGAGCAATTTGGTTCCGGGTACAGGCGCATCGCCCGACAAAATGTTGCAAGCGCGTTTGTTGGCCTATCAGGATGCGCACCGCTACCGCGTAGGTGTGAATCACAATCAGTTGCCGGTGAATGCGCCGCGCTGCCCGGTGAATCATTATCAGCGCGATGGTGCTGCGGCAGGCTGCCCATTTGGTCACGGCAATCAGGTGCAAACTAGTGGCGCGAATTACTATCCCAATGATCGTTCGGCTCAAGGTTACCCTGCGCCTAATCCTGCATTTAAAGAGCCGCCTTTGCGTTTGAGCCATGCGGTTGCAGATAGATACGATCAACTAAGTGAAGATTATTACTCGCAAGCAGGTGACTTGTTCCGTTTGATGAGTGATGACCAAAAAAATCAACTCGTGCGCAATATTGCGGGTGGTTTAAAACAGGCGAACGAGTCGATTCAAGCGCGTATGTTAGCGCAGTTTGCCAAGGCTGATCCTGATTACGCGGCGCGAATTAAAGTGTTGTTGTAGTTTGAGAGAGCTTTAGAGTTATTTTTTATGAGGGGAGTCGTCATCCCCGCTGCGCGAGGATGACGACTCCCTATTGAATTCGGTTTTTATTTTCCTCTCTGTAAATTCTTTATCTTCTTGCCTAATCCCTATAGCATCTACCTAGCAAGGTGGATCAAATTCCTTGTCGTGCATAATTCAATAATTACAACAGCCTGACTACCCGATATTAGGGTTAACTCACTTCATAGGAAAAAGGATTATGAGTTTACTTTCGTTGCACTCGCGCCGCTTTTGGGTGCTGTTTTTGAGCGCGGCATTAATTGCCGCAATCGCCGCATTTAAATTGATGTTCAACAACATTCCGCTACTTAAAGTGGATGTCACATTTAACCGCACACAAGCAGTTTCCGCTGCGGCACAATTACAGAAAAAATATTTTCCCGGCCTGGTGACCACTCGCAGTTCAACCATGTTTGTGAGCGATCGCGGCTTGCAAAATTATGTTGAGCTGGAAGGCGGTGGGCTGGATCGTTTTAAAACGCTCGTTAATAATCTTGATGCCGTAACGCATTATTGGAAAGTGCGAAATTTTTCTGAAGGTCAAGAAAAAGAAACCATCATGGCGTTTAGTGCTAAAGGCGAACCTATTTCATTTTGGTTAAAAATTCCTGAGAAAGAACCGGGGGCGGCGCTGGAAGAATCTGCCGCACGCGATATTGCCGAGCGCGGCGCGCGCGATTTTATGGGCGAGCGTTTTGCGGCTTATAAAGCTTACGATTCGAAAAAGGTGCGCCAAACGTCTGGACGCGTAGATTACAGTTTTACTTACGAGCACCAAACGCTAAAAGTTGGCGAGGCGCAATTTCGTATCAGCATTAACGTGGCGGGCGATAAATTAATTGCGATAGATACCTTTAAATATATTCCTGAAGCGTTCAATCAACGCTTTGAAAAAATGCGTGCGCTCAACAATCAAATTAGTCAAATCGCCACTTATTTAATGATTGCCGTATTGGGCTTAGGTGGTTTGGTGGGTGGTGGGTTTTGGCTTTATAAGCATAACCAATTGCAATGGAAGCGCGGATTTCTACCGGCGACATTTGTGGGCGCAGGGTTGGCGGCGTCAGCTATTTGTAATTTGCCTATGAGCTGGTTTGGTTACGACACGACAATATCGGCGAATAATTTTTTATTGCAACAGTTTTTCGGCGCGGGTGTTGTGTTGGTGGCGAGTGCATTTGTTTTTGCCACTATCTATTCGGTTGCAGAAGGTTTGTCGCGCATAGCTTTCGCTGATCACCCGCGTTTATTTGATGTGGTTCGCAAGCCGGCAGCCGCATCGCCAGAAATTCTTGGGCGGGTAATAGGCGCTTATGGTTGGACGGGATTCTTTCTTCTCTATGCCATGTTATTTGTAGTACTCAGCAGCAGTTTGCTCGGTTGGTGGCAGCCGACGGATATGCAATCCGACCCTAATATTCTTGCGAGCTGGCGTCCTGCTTTAGCACCTATTTTTACCGCATTGCAAGCGGGTACTTGGGAAGAGTGTTTGTTTCGCGCAATTCCCTTGTCCTTGGCCGCTATTGTCGGCGCGCGCTTTGGGCGCAAAACCGTATTTGTAGCTATTGCCTTGGTTGTTCAAGCGCTTATCTTTGGGGGCGCTCACGCGAATTATCCCAATTTGCCCGGCTATAGTCGTTTGATTGAATTGTTTATTCCTGCCATGGCCTTTGGCTTGGTTTATCTGCGTTTTGGATTGCTGGTGGGAATGCTGACGCACTTTTTGTATGACTTGGTGTTGATGAGCTTGCCGATCTTTTTTGTCGGCGGTGCAGATTTGTGGGTTGATCAAATCCTTGTAGTTTTGGCTGGTACTGCGCCTCTGCTACTAGTGTTGTGGGCGCGTTACCGCGCTGGGGCTTCTGTGCCGCTCGCGAGCGAATTTCGCAATGGCGTACCAGCATTGATTACTGCAGAAGCAGCGCGCCCAGAAATAGCAGAAGCAACGCCGGTAGATGCTCACAACCTCGATGGTGGAACTAACACGTCTTATGTTAAGCCCTTCGTTGTTAATCCCAAAATTCTAGTGCCTTTAGCTATTGCAGCCGCAGTTGTATTTGGGCTTGGGTTGTTTAAGGTGCCGGAGATTTTATGGCCGGCATATCAACTCGATATGGCGCAAGCTAAGGCCGCCGGTGAAGCTGAGCTGGTCAAGCGCGGTATCGTTCTGCAGGGCGAATGGCATCGTACTTCCTATGCAAGTAATGGTTACTCGGGGCAGATGGATTTTGTTTGGCGCGAAGCGGATAAGCCCACATTCCAGCGCTTGGTGGGGAGCTATTTGGATACCCCTTACTGGGTCATTCTTTGGCGCAAATACGATGGCGAAGTAGAGCAGCGTTCTGAGAAGTGGGAGGCATGGCTTAATCCCGACGGCACCTTGCATGAATTAGTACATTGGCTGCCTGAGGGGAATCCCGGCGCTAAGTTAACCCGAGAGCAGGCTACTGCTAAGGCCTTGGGCTGGATTGTTGAACACCATTGGGGCGATGCTTCCCAGTTGGAGGAGAAATCTGTCGTTGAATCTGTACGGCCTGCGCGGAGTGACTGGACGGTAACCTATATCGATAAGGCCGCGTTTAATCACAAGAATGCGCAAGCCGTGATTAAGATTGGCCTGAGTGGTGATGAGGTTACCGGCTTCTCGCGTGCGATTGATGTACCGGATGAATGGAACCGGGCGGAGGCAGAGAAAAAGTCTAAAAAAACGCCCTTTAGCTTGATGGGGGCACTGACCTTAGTGTCGCTGATAGGAATCGCCGTTAGCACTTTTTTCCGTAAGCACTCAGGGCGTAAATTCAGTCTCAAAATCGCCTTGCCTTGGATGCTGCTAATTGGCATTTCCAATTTTATTGTCTCCACTATGTGGATAGAGGGCGCATTCGGCAACTTCCAAACAACCGCGGGCTGGACGATGCAAGTGTGCATGGCGGTAGGAAAAAACCTGCTGCTGGCAGGCGCGCTCATGCTGCTGGTGTTCTTTATGGCGCAAGCAATTCACGGCGAACGGCCAAGGCTTAATGCGCGTGTAAATGAAGATTTCGGTACTGGAATTGCCTTTGCGTTGGTGTTTGCGGGCTTTGCTGCGTTGGCGGATCGGCTATTACCGTCTACCGCTGTCCCCCAAGCTTATTCCGCCGATTGGGCGACGTTTGTGCCTTGGCTAACGGAAATTTTTAATGGCGGTAAAGTCTTTTTAAGCCGAATTATCCTGCTTATTTTCGCGATTGGTTCGGTGCGGTTTATTCAAAATAAAACCAAATTATCCATCTACCTTGGATTAGCGGTGCTGAGCTGGTTGTTTATGGGGCTGGCTGCTCAAGATGTAATCCCAAGCTTGGTGAAATCCTTTGTTACACTCTTGGGGCTTGCGTTAGTTATGGTGTGGGTGCAGCGTCAGCAAATGGGTATCGCCATAGCGATGATGGGTGTTGGTGTTGCTCTGGATCAGCTTGGCATTAGTCGTGCACTTTATGAATCTTCATGGATACACGCGCTAGCGAGTGCTATATGTGCTTTTCTAGTGACCTACGCTTTGCTATGGCATTGGCATAAAAAGCGGGTTGCATGAGCTTCTTTTAGGTGAATTAAAATTAAAAAAGGCACTGATAAATCAGTGTCTTTTTTTTTGCTGGGCAGTAGACTTGCAGCTGAATTTTAGAGGCAAACACCATGACACTTGATTTACAGAGCTTGCGTACCGAATACACCAAAGGCGGTTTGGAGCGCGACAATTTACATGAAAATCCCATCGAACAATTCAAACGTTGGATGCAGCAAACGATTGACGCTCAACTTCCTGATCCTAACGCCATGACCATCGCAACAGTGGATGCCAATGGTCAGCCGTCGCAACGCATAGTCCTGCTAAAAAATATCGATGAAAAAGGTTTTGTGTTCTATACCAACTTGGGCAGCCGTAAAGCACAAGAATTAAAACAAAATCCCAAAGTGAGTTTGCATTTCCCTTGGTATTTTTTGGAGCGCCAAGTAAAAGTCTGTGGCGTGGCTGAGCAATTGTCTCATGCAGAAGTATTAAAATATTTCGTCACTCGCCCGCGCGATAGTCAACTCGGTGCTTGGGCATCGCAACAGAGTCGCCCCGTATCTTCGCGTGCTTTGTTGATGCAGCAATTCGAGTCCATGAAAAATAAATTTGCTAAAGGCGAAATTCCGGTGCCTGATTTTTGGGGTGGGTTCCGCGTAAAACCGCATCAAATAGAATTCTGGCAAGGCGGAGCTGCAAGGTTGCATGATCGCTTTGAATATAATTTGCAGCCGGATAATTCGTGGACGATTCAGCGTTTAGAGCCTTAACCTGATTTAACTTTCATAGAGTTGCTCAATATATTGGGGAGTCGTCATCCTCGCTACGTGAGGATGACGACTCCCTGTTAACGTTTTTTATACATTGGAACATCAATGCAATATATCGCTACGAGAAATTCTGGTGCTGCCGATGTGCTTTTTATTACAAACGCAGAAAAACCACAGCCTAAATCAGACGAAGTCTTAATCCGCGTTCACGCGGCCGGCATTAATCGCCCCGATATTTTGCAGCGCCAAGGATTGTATCCTGCGCCTGCCGATGCATCACTTATTTTAGGTTTAGAAGTCGCAGGTGAAATTGCCGACATCGGTAAAGATGTAACAGATTGGAAAATCGGCGATAAAGTGTGTGCGTTAGTAAATGGCGGTGGTTACGCCGAATATGCGGTTGCTCCTGCCGCACAATGTTTACCTATTCCCACAAATTTTTCATTCGTACAAGCCGCTGCGCTGCCGGAAACATTTTTCACTGTATGGCATAACCTGTTTCAACGCGCCCAATTAAAATCTGGCGAAATTCTATTAGTTCACGGCGGCACCAGCGGCATAGGTACAACCGCGATTCAATTGGCAATTGCCTTCGGCGTAAAAGTATTTGCAACTGCAGGTTCGCAAGAAAAATGTAAGGCAATTGAATCGCTTGGCGCTCTTGCAATTAATTATCGCGAACAAGATTTTGTTGCCGAAGTAAAAGCGCAAACCCAAGGGCAGGGCGTTAATGTTATTTTGGATATGGTTGGTGGGGATTATATACAACGGAATTTTTCTGCTGCTGCTAAAGATGGTCGCATAGTTAATATCGCGTTCTTAAACGGTAGTAAAACAGAGTTGGATTTAATGCCCGTCATGCTTAAACGTTTAACACTCACTGGCTCAACGCTGCGTGCACAATTGCCACCAATAAAAGCTGGTATAGCGCAAGAATTAAAACAACACGTGTGGCCTTTGTTGGATAATCAAAAAATAAAACCCATTATAGATTCTGTGTTTTCATTCAGTGATGCTGCAAAGGCTCATGAGCGAATGGAATCGAGTCAACATATTGGGAAAATAATACTGGATTTGAATCTATGAAAAATTCTCGTCGCCCGCTAGATGGCATTCGTGTGATTGAAATTGGTCAGTTGTTAGCGGGGCCTTTTGCAGGTTGTATGCTCGCCTATTTCGGTGCAGAGGTTATTAAAATCGAACCACCTGAAGGCGACCCGATTCGTGGTTGGCGTGTGTTGGAAAATGGTACATCCCATTGGTGGCGCAGTATTGGCCGCAATAAAAAAAGTATCACGCTCGATTTAAAAAAATCAGAAGGCCAACAAATTGCACGACAATTAATTGATTCTGCAGATGTAGTGATTGAAAATTTTCGTCCCGGTGTGATGGAAGGCTGGGGCTTAGGGCCAGATGAAATTAAAAAATCCAATCCCAAATTAATTTATGCACGCATTTCTGGTTACGGGCAAACCGGACCTTACGCCAGCAAACCGGGGTTTGCTTCTGTGTGCGAAGGTATGAGCGGCTTTCGTTACGTTAATGGCTTTGCCGATCAAGCCCCTGTGCGCCCAAATTTAAGTATTGGCGATACTATTTCGGGTATTCACGCAGCGCTTGGAATTGCATTGGCATTGCTTGAGTGCGAAAGAAATAGCGATGGCGAAGGGCAGGTTGTTGATGTTGCACTTTACGAATCTATGTTTAATCTAATGGAAGCCGTGGTGCCGGAATTTTCGGGAGCAGGTGTTATTCGCCAACCGTCCGGCACTACCGTTACGGGTATTGTCCCCACGAATACTTATCGCTGCAAAAACAGAAAATACGTAGTGATTGGTGGTAACGGTGATTCCATTTTTCAGCGCTTAATGGAAACGGCTGGTCATCCTGAAATGGCGAGTGATCCGCGTATGAGTAACAACGCTGGCCGCGTTATTCACGAAGCTGAAATTGATCATGCACTGGCGACTTGGTGCTTAAGTAAAGACTCAGAAGAAATTTTGGAACTGCTTGATAAAGCGCGCGTACCAGCAGGGCCGATTTATAATGTGGAAGATATGTTTGCTGATCCGCATTTTAATGCGCGTGGAATGTTTGAGCAGGTGGAGATTAATGGTAAGCCGTTGAAGATTCCGGCGATATTGCCGAAGCTTTCGGAGACTCCTGGTAGGACTGATTGGCCTGGTGGCGAGGTGGGGAGTCATACGCAGGAAATTTTGGCGAGTGTTTTGAATTTGAAAGAAGATGAGATTGTTCGGTTGAAAGAGCAGGGTGTGATTTAGTTATTTGGTTTCCTTTGTGTAATTGTTTTGCCAAAGGCGAAAAAATTAAAGAGAAAAAATATGAATTTAAAACCTGGCCTATACCGCCACTACAAAGGCAACGACTACTACGTCTTCCAAGTTGCCCACCACAGTGAAACCCGCGAGGCGCTTGTTGTTTACCAATGCCTTTACGGCGATTACTCCTGGTGGGTTCGCCCACTGACAATGTTTACCGAAACCGTAGAAATTAGCGGCGAAATAATTCCGCGTTTCGCATTCGTGAAAGAAATCGGTGCAGATGAAGCTGCACAAATGAATAGATAGAAATACAGAGAATTCAATGACAGACTCGCAGCAACTGAATGACGAAAAATATATGCGCCGTGCGATTGAGTTAGCGCAGCAGGGCGAGCAGTTGGGAGAGGTTCCAGTAGGTGCAGTCATTGTTTGTGGCGATGAAATTATCGGTGAAGGTTTTAATCAACCCATTACCAGCCATGATCCAACTGCACATGCTGAAGTTGTTGCCTTGCGTTTGGCTGCTCAGAACATCCAGAATTATCGTGTAATAGATTCCACGCTTTACGTCACTCTTGAACCATGCACCATGTGCGTTGGGGCTTTGATACATGCACGCATTACTCGCTTAGTGTTCGGTACAACTGAGCCTAAAGCGGGTGTTGTAGTGAGCCGGGCGCAATTAATTGATTCCAATTATTTTAATCATCGCATTGCAGTGCAGGGCGGTGTGTTAGCGGAAGCTTGTCAGCATCAATTGAGCGATTTTTTTCGGCGCAGACGCGAAGAGCTTAAGCAGCAAAAAAATCAGCCAGAGTAATTTTATTCAAAACAAAAAAACGATGCGTATGAGCATCGTTTTTTTGTTTGTTATCTAGATGCTTTATTCCTTTAACAAATCTTGCACGGCATTTACCAAGAAAATATAAATCGCCGCTTCGTCCACTACGTACTCATTTTCACCCCAAAAGAATGGCCAATCCTCGTGGTTTTCTGGATAGTCTGGTTTCAACACCAAAACACCGGGTACAACGCCGCCCGGAATGGATGTGAAATCTGCGCGATTCATTCCATAAGCAACCTCTTTAGCATGGGTACCTACATTCGAGACAAATGAAAGATTATGTGCGGGGTGGGTGCCGTACAGATAGTTCAATCCTTTAAACACCGACTCTCTACTCACTAAATCAGGGAAGGCTTTGTGAATGTAATAGTTGTTAATTGCACTGCGAATAACCCAACCGTTTCCGGCCCAGCCAGCCTCGGTAATGGTGACGCCAAATGGGTTTTTGGACTCAATGGCTGGAATTGCTTTTTGATATGCTTCAGCAAGTTTGCGCATCTTTCCTGCAAATTCTTTCGGCATATAAGGCATTGCACGCAGCAACCAAGACGCACGCATTGCAAAATCTTTTTGTATAGATGGGAGCAATTGATCAATCGCTTGTGCATATTTTTTATCGCCGGTTGCAATCAACAGCTCAGTTGCTGCTTTTAATTTTTCATCCTCTAACTTTCCGCCCGTTGTATTGCCGTGTTTAAACATATCTGGCTTGGCTTTAGCAGCTTCTTCATCCCATACTTTTTTGGCCGTTGTAATACACTCTGTGGCGAGTGAATCGTTGTAGCCTTTAAGTGCACGACTTGCGGCAGCCAAAGCGGCGATGGAACCGTAGTTCAGTGGAGTAGATCTGCTGGTAAATGCCCAGCGATCATCAAAGGTTCCACTTTTAAAACCATCGGATTCGCCGTCTTGTTTTTTTGCATCGTAAATTAAATTATCGGTTTTGGTGATGGCATCGCCCAAGTGCGTGTATTGCTCAATATGGGCTTCAACAATACCGGGAATTGCATGGCCAACGGCGCGGTGTTGCGCAATTAAGGCGAGAGTGCCGTGTTCGATTTGTTGTAATAAATCGGGTTTACCATCCGCCACATGGAGATCGACTAAACGTTTGTTGTAATCAACAGTAGTCACATCGCGTTTGAGGCCAAAACGTTCCCAGGTGGCTACTAAATTCATCACTACATCGTAATGCGTTTGTGTGCGTATATCGAAATCGCCTGCGTCAAACCAGCCCCCAATATTTAACCCGGGAATGTGTTCGCCGGGTTTGTAAGGTGTGTCTGTGGTTGGGCCTTGTGCATAGAGATCGAAGTGTTCGTGATTAACCGGTGCTTGTAATGCATCGTCGAGATGCGACGCACCATGCCAAACGCGGTAGGCTTCGTTAATCAGCATGTGATCCATTTGAATAGGTAAATACATATCCAAACTAGGTTGCCACGCACTTGCATAAACATCTTTAGCGATGCGGAAAGGCTCGGTTTTTTGTTCGCCATAAGCAATGCGATAAAGACCTTCTTCTTGTACTTTACTGAAATCAAATTGGCGATATTCGTAGCGTAAATATTTGCCCCAGTTGTTGAGATTTTTTTCTAGCACTAGGTTTTCTGTTCCATCTGCAGCGATTTTAAATAATTTGGCAGGTGGATTAGTTTTGTCGTTCTTGTCCAGCTCAATAACAGCAACTTTTTCTTGCGCTGGGTGGTAGCCAACTTGCGAATGCGCAATCATAGGTTCTCGCACCCAGTCTTTTAAGGTATCTGCATTTAATTGCCATTCGATAACTGTACCGCTTTTACCCGCGGGAATTTTGCTGCGTACCACAAACCAACCGTTCTGGGCTTTGCTGCGGCCATCATAAAGCTCAAGTAAATTTGAATTGGATTCAATGCTGACTCTGCGTTCGGTATTGTTAGGCGCTAGCACCAAATGTTTACCGCTTGCTAAGAGTGTAGGCTCAATGCTGTTGTTAATTTCTTTTGCGCCGCCGGGATAAACCGGGAATATGCCGGTGGTGTTGTCCATCATAAAGGCTTGATGGAAATAAGCGGCGGGTAAAAATTCCAAATTAAAACCGGCTTTTCCTTCTAATGAAGCTGGCAATGGTTTGGGCAGATTAACAGCTATGTGGACACCGTTTTGGTTTTTGGTCACTTTAATTGAGAAATCAAAGTTGTCATTGGGGTAACGCATAAAGGCTTCAATCGATTGTTCTGCGCGATTGATTTTGCGTTCTTTAAATTGCGGAATCATATCCCACTGTTCTGGCGTTGCATTTAAACGTATATCGCCGTTAGTGGCTGTGCGTACACCGTGATGAATTAATTCAATGCCGCTGGTTTTGGAATCGCTAAAAAGTCCATCGTACCAGTTACTAAACACCATCAAGTTTAAGCCGGGCGTTTCAAAATAATCTTTTTCATTCAAGACGAGCTTGCTCGAATCAGACCAACCAGATTGGGGTAGTAAAAATGCGACCGAGAAAAAGGTGGCAAAGAGGTGCAGACGAGTAGGACGACTAAGCATGTGACTCCCCATATAGTTATTAAAAGTTACTTATAGTCTATGTGATTATAAGGTTTATGGGGTACAGCTTTTACAAAAAATAACGACTTGTGCACTAGTCGGGTTTTATATGATTTTTTAGTGAAGTGATTTATATCGTGCGTGAAAACAAAAATGCCGCAACAAAGGTGCGGCATTTAGAGGTTTGAATTAAGCTCGTCGAATTACAAAAACGACAGCGATGAGGCACTGCTTAAACGCAGTTGGTTAAGCTTTTCCAGGGCGCTTTTGGTCTGAGCTGTATCGGTAAAGTTCAGTTCATCGCCGGTATTACTGGTAGCAATACGCAGTTGTTGTTGCGACTCTTTAAAGGCGAGAATTTTTTGGTAATTCAACACGTTCTTCACGAAGGTAACTGGCTCCCAGCCGCGAGAGTAACCAAAGGTTGCTTTGGAGTAATACTCTTGTTTGGCAAGCAGTGGAAATGTTTTGCTTACGTCTTGCCAGCTATTTGGATTGCCCTTGAGGCGGCGAGTCAAAGCGCGGGCATCATCTAAATGGCCAATGCCTTGGTTGTAGGCGGCGAGTGTCATATAAAGGCGGTCATCGCCCTCAATGCTTGTGGGTAGCGTATCTAGTAAATAGCGAAGGTATTTAGCGCCACCTTGAATGCTTTGCTTGGGATCATCCAGATTTTTAACGCCCAACTCTTTTGCAGTATCGGGAGTCAACATCATAAATCCACGTACACCCGTAGGTGATTGCGCATTGGGAATCCATTGCGATTCTTGATAGCCAACGGCTGCTACTAATTGCCAATCTAAATTGTATTGAGCTGCTGCTGCTTTAATGCTGTCGGCCCAACGCGGGAAGCGTTTGTCAAAGCGCTGGCTGAACATCAAGGCGTCATCGGTATTCACTTCAATATATTGCTCAAAAAAGTGCGATGAGATCTTCGCCAAATCACCGTTCGCTTTCACTTTGGCAAGGTATTTTTGCGCAGCATCATAAAGGCTGTTATCGCGTGAAGGCTTAAAGGCCCATGACAAGGGTTGGGCAGCATTTACGTTGAAGGCAACCTGAGTGTGAGGGTATGAGTAGCGATGAATATCAAAGATCGCCGAATCAACAACGGCATAGTCAGCATGACCGCGTTCAACCATTTCCAACAGATCGGTCATCTCAACGTTCTCTACCAACTCCCATTGAACATCTGGAAGTGATTGCTGCAGATCTTGCAGAGGAACGGGAATAGACGCTTTGTTGACGACCAGTACGCGTTTGCCAGAGAGTTCTTTAACGCTGGCAGGTGCGGTTTGAGTGCTGTTGTAAACCAGCTCTAGGTTCAGCTCCATAAAAGCGGCGCTATAGCGATAGTGCTGTTTGGTTGTGTGTGCGTTAATAACGCTCGGACTAGCCAAATCGAATTGCGTCTTGTCAGCGTTTTCCATCAACTCGGCAGTAGGAGCCTCATCTTTGATAACCAGCTTTACGCCCAACTCATCGGCAAAACCTTTGAGCAGAGTGTATTCGAAGCCTGTAGTACCCTCGGGGCCTTGATAGTGGCTGATGGGGCCATTGTGTGACAACACGCGCAGTTCACCTGCGGTACGCACTTGTTCCAGTTTACTGGCAGGAGCGCTGCGAACTAAGAGGGCAGCACAACAAATCAATAATGTGGCAATCAGAAAATTTGAAATGGAAAATCGTTTTACAGCAGTACGCTTGCGGCTTTCCATGATATTTAATCCGGCCATATAGGGTGTCTCCGGTGTTTGAATTGCATCGCCCGAAAGGGAAATAACTTCGTATATGCACTCATGCCGAATCTAATCCATTACTGACCCGTGCAACATGGAGGCCATGGTAAAGCCATAGAACACCCCTGCATAGCTTGTTTTCTGAGCAAAACTGGGGTAGGCACTTGGGTGTTAAATAGTCAAAAATAAGAAAAAATCTTTATAAACAGATACTTATGAAAGTCGCTTAGCGTCAATCGTCACCTTAAAAAAAGTGAAAAAAATTTGCTTTTTTGTCGATTTATGCGTCATTTTGGGCGTGATTTTCTCCTTAAAAACCCTGTTTTTTTAGATTTTTTTGTAAAAAACCGTGAAAAAATTGCACAAAAATAAGCCATTCATCGGAAAATGTGGGTGTTTATGGTCCGGATTGGTGAGCGATTTGGGGTGATGTAGGCCAAAGCGATGGTTTGGTGTTCATCCGTTTCTCGCGCGTCTATCGTATGAAAGATAAAGTAAGCCAAATAAGCTTTGGCCAAAAGTATCTGTGATATCAATTCCGGCCAGCAGATAAATCCAGTACAATGCGCGCCTCGTTAATTCACTGCTTTATCCACACCCCTGACGCTTGAGGCTCAAATCACTATGCTGATTCTGCGTGGCGCCCCCGCTCTTTCTAGTTTCCGTACCCAAAAACTGCTGAACACTGTGCAACAACAGGCTCCAGCCGTGACCGGGATTTCCTCTGAATTCGTGCATTTTGCCAATGTGTCTGCGCCTTTGACGGATGCGCAAACCAATGTGCTGCAGCAGCTATTAACCTACGGCCCGAAAGTTGAGGGTGAAGTGAGTCACGAAGGTGAGCTTTTCCTCGTGGTTCCACGTTTGGGCACCATTTCTCCCTGGGCATCCAAAGCGACTGATATCGCCAAAAACACCGGCCTAGACAACATCAAACGCGTTGAACGCGGTGTTGCTTATTATGTGCAAGGTGCAATTTCAGTGGCAGAGCGTGCAGCGATTACCGCAATTCTGCATGACCGCATGGTAGAAACTGTATTCGACAGCTTGGATGCCGCCGAGCAAATTTTCAGTTCACAAGAACCAGCACCGCAAACCAGTGTGGATATCTTGGGTGGTGGTCGCGATGCTTTAGTTGCTGCTAACAAATCCCTTGGCTTGGCTTTGGCTGACGATGAAATCGATTATTTAGTAGAGGCCTTCAAAGGCCTAGGTCGCAACCCGGTCGATGTTGAATTGATGATGTTTGCCCAAGCGAACTCAGAGCACTGCCGCCATAAAATCTTCAATGCCTCATGGACTATCGACGGCGTTGAGCAAGAGCGCAGCCTGTTCAAAATGATCCGCAACACCAACGAAGTTGGTGGTGAAGATGTACTTTCTGCCTATTCCGATAACGCGGCGGTTGTAGTTGGCCACGAAGCAGGGCGCTTCTATCCAAACCCTGAAACCAAGGCTTACGAATACAACCAACAACCGATTCATATGCTGATGAAGGTTGAAACCCATAACCACCCAACCGCCATTTCGCCTTTCTCGGGCGCCGGTACAGGCTCGGGCGGCGAGATTCGCGATGAAGGTGCTGTAGGCCGTGGCTCCAAGCCAAAAGTTGGTCTGAACGGTTTTACTGTATCCAATTTACAGATTCCTGATTTTATCCAACCGTGGGAACAAGACTACGGCAAGCCAGGCCGCATTGTGACTGCGCTCGACATCATGATCGACGGCCCTCTCGGCGGTGCAGCATTCAACAACGAATTCGGTCGCCCCAATATTTGCGGCTACTTCCGTACCTTTGAAGAAGACTTCGACGGCGAACGCCGCGGTTACCACAAGCCCATTATGTTGGCGGGCGGTTACGGCAATATCAAAGCAGAGCACATTGAGAAGCCGCCCTTTAAAGCGGGTTCAAAATTAGTTGTGCTCGGCGGCCCAGCGATGCTGATTGGCTTGGGCGGTGGTGCGGCTTCATCTATGGCTTCGGGGTCTTCATCTGAAGATTTAGATTTCGCTTCTGTCCAACGTCAAAACCCGGAAATTGAACGCCGCTGTCAGGAAGTGATTGATAGCTGCTGGCAGCAGGGCGATAAAAACCCCATCGCGTTTATTCATGACGTAGGCGCGGGCGGTTTGTCCAACGCTTTCCCTGAGTTAGTAAAAGACGGCGGCACTGGCGGCAAGTTTGAATTGCGTAATGTGCCCAACGACGAACCGGGCATGAGTCCTTTGGCGATTTGGTGTAACGAATCCCAAGAGCGTTATGTACTGGCGATCAAGCCAGAAGACTTGGCTCGTTTCGAGGCTATCTGTAAGCGCGAGCGCGCACCTTATGCTGTGGTAGGCGAGGCGACTGACGAGAAACATCTGATCGTTAACGATAAGCACTTCGATGCAAAGCCGGTCGATTTGCCCATGTCTGTTCTCTTCGGCAAGCCACCAAAAATGCATCGTGTTGCTGAAAAACACAAAGCGGCGGTGAGTGCGTTTTCTACTGAAGATATCAATATCAACGATGCCGCCGAGCGCGTGCTCAAGCACCCAGCTGTGGCGAGCAAAAGCTTCCTGATTACCATTGGTGACCGTTCGGTAACCGGTATGGTGGCGCGCGACCAAATGGTTGGCCCTTGGCAGGTGCCTGTTGCTGACGTTGCGGTAACTACCGTAAGTTACGACAGCACTAAAGGAGAAGCCATGAGCATGGGTGAGCGTACACCGCTTGCATTGTTGGATGGCCCAGCCTCTGGCCGCATGGCAATTGCTGAGGCAATTACTAATATCGCGGCGACGCGTATTGAAAAATTGTCGGACGTAAAGCTTTCTGCTAACTGGATGTGCGCTGCTGGCCACAAAGGCGAAGACGAGAAAATGTACCGCACCGTGCAAGCGGTGGGTATGGAATTGTGTCCTGAACTCGGCATCACTATCCCTGTGGGCAAAGACTCAATGTCTATGCGCACCGCGTGGCAAGAAAACGGTAAAGCGAAAGCGGTAACTGCGCCTTTATCTTTGGTAATTTCCGCGTTTGCTCCCGTTGTGGATGTTCGCCAAACGCTCACGCCACAATTACGCACCGACAAAGGCGCGACTGATTTAATTTTGGTTGATCTCGGCAACGGAAAAAATCGTTTAGGCGGTTCGATTCTTGCGCAGGTTTACAACCAAATGGGTGACGTGCCAGCTGATTTGGATTCAGGTGCACAACTCAAAGGTTTCTTTAATGCGATGCAAGCTAGCCTTGCTGCGAATGAAATTCTTGCTTACCACGACCGCAGTGACGGTGGTTTGTTTGCAACTCTGGCTGAAATGGCTTTCGCGGGTCACGTAGGTGTTGATGTAAATCTTGACGGTCTTGGCGAAGATGCTCTCGCGGTTTTATTTAGCGAAGAGGCGGGTGCGGTGTTACAAGTTGCACGCGATAAATCTGCCGCAGTACAAGCGCGCTTCGCTGCAGCAGGTATCACTCATGTAAAAGTGATCGGCCAATTAAATGGCGAAGACACTATTAGCATTTCGCAAAACGGCAGCAGCTTGTTTGATCAATCGCGTGCTGTATTGCAAAGCCTTTGGTCAGAAACCAGTTACCGTATTCAAGCTATGCGCGATAACCCTGCCTGCGCAAAATCTGAATTTGAAGGCATCTTAAAATCTGACCCGGGCTTGAGCGTAAAACTTTCTTACGATCAAAACGAAGACGTGGCAGCACCATTTATAAACACTGGCGTTCGTCCATCAATTGCAGTATTGCGCGAGCAGGGCGTAAATGGTCACGTAGAAATGGCAGCGGCATTTGATCGTGCAGGCTTCAAAGCTGTTGATGTTCATATGAGTGATTTGTTGTCTGGTCGTGTATCTTTGGAAACGTTCAAAGGCATAGTGGCTTGCGGTGGTTTCTCTTACGGTGATGTACTCGGCGCTGGCGAAGGTTGGTCAAAAACAATTTTGTTCAACAACAAGGTGCGTGATGAGTTTGAACGATTCTTCCATCGCAATGACACCTTCAGTCTTGGTATTTGTAACGGTTGTCAAATGATGTCCAACCTGAAAAATTTAATTCCAGGTGCAGATCACTGGCCGCGTTTTGTGCGTAACCTGTCTGAACAATTTGAAGCGCGTGTCGCTTTGGTGCAAGTGCAAGAGTCATCATCTGTTCTATTTAAAGGCATGGCGGGTTCACATATGCCTGTTGCAGTTGCTCATGGCGAAGGCTATGCAGAATTTGCGAACGATGCAGCCTTAAATGCCTGTAATGAAAGTGGTACCGTTGCTTTACGTTTTATCGACAACCATTTGAATGCCACGGAAACTTATCCAGCAAACCCGAATGGCTCGCCACTGGGTATCACCAGCGTGTCTAGCAAAGATGGTCGTGCAACTATCATGATGCCGCATCCTGAGCGTGTATTCCGTGCGGTAAGCAATTCTTGGAAGCCAGATGATTGGAAGGATGACGGTGCATGGTTGCGTTTGTTTAGAAACGCACGTGTGTTTGTAGGTTAATTTTTCTACACTAATGCAAACAACAAAGGAGACTTAGGTCTCCTTTGTTGTTTTTACTATAAAAATAAATTGTTTAATTATTTGGCATTCTGACTGGTCGCCGCTAAAGTAAGCCTTGTGTTATTTAGGATGAATATTCAAGTGAGCGAGTTTTCATGATGAAACAAAAGCTTGCCCGAGTTTTTTGGGTGTTGTTCGCAATCACGTCTTCAGTGCTTAGTTCTTACGCATGCGCTGTCGCAAAGCCGATTGAAGTTATCGATTTTCAGTTGCGTTGGCATCATCAATTCCAATTTGCAGGTTACTACGCTGCTGTCGAAAAAGGCTTTTATCGGGAAGAAGGTTTAGAGGTTCGTTTGCATGAGGCAGCGCAAGGAAAAACCCCGATTGGAGAAGTTTTAGCTGGCCGCGCCCAATATGCAGAATCTAATGCTGAAATTCTTTATGCCCGTTTGCAGGGGCAACCCCTTGTAGCGCTGGCCAGTATTTTCCAGCATTCCCCCTCTGTGTTATTGGTGCGCAAAGATTCCAATATCACCACGCCGCATGATCTTATTGGCAAAAGAATTATGCTGTTGAATGCGCAGACTGATGCGGATTTTCATGCGATGTTGCGTCATGAGGGAATTAAACCAGATGCTATTGATATTGTCCCCAGCAGTTTGGACTTTGAAGATTTTGTCTCTGGAAAAGTGGCCGCGTTTAATTCCTATCTTACCAACGAACCCTACATCCTCAATCAGCGCGGCATTGAATACAATGTGATTAACCCTAGTGCCTACGGGATAGATTTCTACAGTGATATTTTGTTTACATCAGAACAAGAATTAAAAACGCATCCCGAACGTGTTGAGGCGTTTAGGCGCGCGACACTAAGAGGTTGGCGCTACGCTATGGATAATCCGGCGGAAATTATTGATCTTTTATTATTTAAATATCAGGTGCCTAAATCTCGTGAGCATTTAGAGTTTGAGGCTCGCGCCATGCGCGCACTAATTTTGCCTGATCTGGTGGAGATCGGGCATATGAATCCGGGGCGTTGGTTGCGCATGGCAGAGGCTTTCTCTGATGTTGGCATGGCAGATAAAAATTTTTCACTCGATGGATTTGTATATGATCCTAATCCACACGAAGTTAAAAAGCTAAAACGAACTGTTGTACTGATAAGTCTTGCAAGCGCCCTCAGTGTGATGATTGCGGCGTTATTTGGTTTTGGCTGGGTAAGATTGAGGCGCGAAATTGAACTTCGAAAATTGGCGGAAGAAGAGGTAAGAAAGCTTGCTTATAACGACCCATTAACGGGAATTGCCAATCGCAATACATTTATTCCCTATGCAAGTAAGCAATTGTTGGCTGCGCAGCGCAACGATCAAAAAATTGCGCTCTGTTTTGTGGATCTAAACTTTTTTAAAAATATAAATGATAGTTATGGGCATGAAGCAGGCGATAAAGTTCTGATTCAAGTTGCCAAGGCGCTGTCGTCTTCAATAAGGGGCGCGGATATGGTTGCGCGTATCGGGGGCGACGAGTTTGTTGTTTTGCTTACAGATATAAACGGCATAGAGGATACATCTCGAACTATTGCAAATATACATCGCGCTATATCACAAGGTTTAATGTTTAAAGATGTTGAGATTGTTGTCACTGCAAGCATTGGTGTGGCGATATTTCCAACTGATGGTATGGAGATAGACGAGCTTTTGTCGAAAGCAGATCAAGCTATGTTTAAAGATAAGTTGGCTCACAAAATGTTAAATTTGTAAGCAAACATTTCTCCGCGCAAAACAATAAAGGAGGCTAGGCCTCCTTTATTGTTTTAAACCGTTTTGAATTTAACGTTTTGCATCCTCCAAGCGCCACACCATTTTGGTTTGGTGCCAGCAGGCAACTGCTTTGTCACCTTCCATGCAAGGCGTGAATGCCCAGTTGCGCAATGCGTGTTTTATTGCCGCATCATCCAAGCGAGTAGAGCCACTGGAGGAAAATACTGTGGCTTCAGTAACGCGTCCATCGGTATTAACAAAAAGTTTTAAACCTGTAATGCCTTCTTCACCTAAGCGCGATGCTGCTGATGGGTAATCAGGTTTAGTTGCTCTTATGAGTCTAGGTTTTGTCATGCTAACAGTTGGAATAACTGGATCACCGCCACCAGTTTTGCCGTCGGGTGGTGGAGGAAGCGAGTCATCAAATTTTAGTGGTGCGGTATCAACCGGGTCTCTGTGGAATACATTACTTGTATCTACAACAACTTCTTGTGGATCGAGTTTTTCAGGAGGGATGACTTTTTCTTGAGTAGGAGTAAGAGTGATGTGCTCAGGAATAAACTTGGTAATAGCGCTCCCTAACCCATTAGCGAGCCCCCAAATCAATAACACATGAAAGGCAATAACAATAAATATTCCAAGGGATTTCTGCTGGGTATTTTGTTGAACATGATATGACATATTTTTCTACCATTTATAAGAGTTTGACCTGCAAGAGAAATGGTATTTTTAGAAACAAACTATCCAGTACTGCGGTAGTTGTTCCTACCATTTCACGGAGTTTGCACCCAAGTAAAAATCTACCTGAGTAAGCTGAGTATAGTCACGATTGGTAACATGCAAACATTTCTTTACATGCGCTTTAGACTCTTTAGGCTCAAGTAATGGGTTAGATATACACATAATTCGGTGTTTGGCGGCTGGTAAAGGGCAATTATTTTTAATTCGGGTAGGATTTACACGGGAACAATCTTTAACAAAAAACATCTTAGTTAACACATATTCCAAGCGTGTTTTGTGGTCCAATAGGTAACTGCAAAACCTATAACAACAGTGCCGTCCATTGGCGAGGCACTTTCAGGAGAGCATTATGAAGTCCCCCATTTTTATAGCGGTAATAGCATTGAGTTTAAGCGCCTGCGGTTACCTCAAACCTCATGAAAAGGCGACCCAAAACCTCTCGCTGCAAGCGGGATTGGTGGCTGTTCATAAGCCGCATTTTGATGCCTCCTATGTTTTACCAAACGCTAATCTTGGTCAGTACAAAAAAATTATCCTCAGTGATTTGGATTTATCAGCAACTAAAATTCTCAAGCCGGCAACATCGCGTCCGTTTGACGAACCGTGGGAGCTGAATAACGATGACAAAAAATACTACCAAGAGAAATATGCAAAGGCTGCGCAAAAATATTTGTTTGAAGATGGTGGTTACGCATCAGCAAGTACTCCCGCCGCAGATACCTTGATGCTGAAAACAAAAATTACGGATATTGCCCCTTTAGCCTCTAAAGATGATTTAAAAGGTCGCCCGAATTTGATGGTGGTTTACAGTGAAGGTTTTGGGCGAATGACGATTGCATTTGAGTTGTATGATTCTGTTTCTAATAAATTGGTTTTGGCGACCAGCGATGAACATGATCTCGGTACTTTTTGGGAAAGAAATAATCGTGTGCAAAATAATTACCAAATTAAGTTGGCGTTCGATTTCTGGTTGAAAAACTTGAAAGACGAATTGCAGCAAGTAGCTAAAAAATAAATTGGATTAATTCTTGCTGTTAATACTGGAAAAGCCGAGCATGGCTCGGCTTTCTTGTTTTGGGTATACTGCGATCACTCGCAAATCATTAAGGTTATCCCATGTCGCAACTAGAAAATTTCCCCATCGCTGAATTGTCTGTTGGCTTGTCTAAAACTTACAGCAAAACTCTCACAGAAAAAGATGTGATTTTATTTGCCGCTTGTTCGGGTGATGTAAATCCTGTGCATCTCGATAAGGCTTACGCCGCCACTACACCTTTTGGCGAACCTATTGCACACGGTATGTGGACGGGTGCTTTGGTATCAGCAGCAATTGCCACTCAATTGCCTGGGCCTGGTTCTGTTTATCGCAGCCAAAGTCTCAATTTCAAACATCCAGTAAAGATTGGTGACACAGTAGCTGTGACGCTAACCATTAGCGAAATTAAAGAACGTGTGAAATTAATTACGCTGGATTGCGAAGCGCATAATCAAGACGGGAAATTAATTGCGAAGGGTGTTGCAGAAGTGATTGCGCCGAGTGAAAAGCAAATTATTGCTGCGCCAGTGTTGCCGGAAATTGTGATTGGTTAATTAATCTGCTGTGTGCTGTTAAATAGGGAATCGTCATCCTCGCGAAGCGGGGATCCAGCTTTTAAAACTATTTGAATGGCAGGGATAATGAAGTCGTCTCGCTCCCAAGCTCTAGCTTGGGAATGAGTTGAAGAGCTGGATCCCCGCTACGCGAGGATGACGACTCCCCAAAAAAATTTAAATCATCTAAAAAACTTATTCCGCCTCTTCGTCTTCTTCACATGCAGCAGCAATCGGCCAGCCACCAAACTCTTTCCATTTGTTCACGATAAAACAAAATAAATCTGCAGTCTTTTCGGCATCGTAAGCAGCGGAGTGTGCGGCGCTGTTGCTGAATTCTAAGCCTGCGCAGCGACAGGCTTTTGCGAGAACTGTTTGCCCAAAGGCGAGGCCTGCGAGCGTGGCGGTATCAAACACGCTGAAGGGATGAAAAGGGTTGCGTTTAATATCGCAGCGTTCAACAGCAGCATTTAAAAAATTTAAATCGAAATGTGCGTTGTGCCCAACGACTACAGCGCGCGTGCAGCCATTTTCTTTTACAGAGCGACGCACAGCTTGCATCATATCGGTTAATGCCATTAATTCCGGCTCGGCCATGCGGTCTGGGCTGTCTAAATCGATTCCGGTGAAATCCAAAGCTGCTTTTTCAATATTGGAACCTTCAAAGGGTTCAATATGAAATGCGAAGGTTTCATGGCGATGCAAAAGACCATCTTCATCAATACGCACAGTGACGGCTGCGATTTCAAGCAGGGCATCAGTTTGCGAATTAAAGCCGCCAGTTTCCACATCAATAATCACGGGCAAGAAACCGCGAAAACGTTGGGCTAAGGGCGAAGATGGATCTTTTTGATTTTCTGGTGGATTCACTAGGATGCCTTAATTACTGAATCTTAAATTCGACAAAAATAACTTACTTTTGCAACTGCCAGCGCAATTTCTCGCCCGCTCTGAGTGGCACTAAGGTTGTGTCGGCAAACGCCAAGGTTTCAGGTGCTTGCCACTCGCTTTTTACCAATGTGATTTTGTCTGTGTTGCGCGGCAATTGATAAAAATCTGGGCCAAAATGGCTGGCGAAACCTTCAAGTTTGTCTAGGGCTCCGGCATCTTCAAAGGCTTCTGCATAGAGTTCAATGGCGGCATAGGCAGTGTAGCTGCCAGCACAGCCGCAAGCGGCTTCTTTCTTGTCTTTGGCGTGTGGCGCTGAGTCAGTCCCCAAAAAGAATTTTGGATTGCCGCTGATGGCGGCTTTGACCAAGGCTTCTTGATGCGTGTTGCGTTTAAGGATCGGTAAGCAGTAATAGTGCGGGCGAATACCGCCAGCGAGCATATGGTTGCGATTGTAAAGTAGGTGATGCGCGGTAATCGTAGCCCCGACATTAGCAGGTGCTGCAGCAACAAACTCGGCGGAGTCTGCGGTGGTGATGTGCTCCAGCACCATTTTTAATTCGGGAAAGTTTTTGACCAGATTGCCAAAAGTGCGATCGAGAAAGACTTTTTCACGGTCAAAAATATCAATGGAAGAATCGGTCACTTCGCCGTGCAGCAAAAACGGCATACCGGCTTTTTGCATTGCTTCCAATACTGGGTAAACCTTGGTCAAGTCTGTAACGCCAGAGGCTGAGTTTGTGGTAGCGCCCGCAGGGTAGAGCTTTACTGCGGTGACGCCCGCTGCTTTGGCTTTGGCGATTTCCGCCGGGCTTGTACTGTCAGTGAGGTAAAGCACCATCAAGGGCTCAAACTGGTTGCCTGCAGGGCGTGCGGCCTTGATGCGTGCTTGATAAGCGAGCGCCTGCTCCGTATTCATCACCGGCGGTACTAGGTTGGGCATAACGATGGCGCGGGCGAATTGTTCGGCAGCATCACCTACAGTGCGGCTTAGTGCCGCGCCATCGCGCAAGTGAATATGCCAATCATCGGGGCGGGTTAGGGTGATTTGTTGCGGCGAGGGGGACTGCGACATGAGCGGCTTTCTCTTCAAATTCAAAAACTTGCCGCATCCTATCAAAAATAGCCTCCCAGCGCAGCTACAAGTTAAAGGAGGGCGCCGCTACAAGTTTGACCAGCAGGGTACAAGGCTGGCTATACTAAGGAAACTTTGGGATATTTTCGTTATATAGGTTGGCGTTAATGGCTGTTAGTTTGCGGGATTCGGCGGCACTTTCGATCTGTTCTTACCTTTTACTGGTGTCAAGCGCTCAGGCGCAAATGTATGGCGCTGAACTCACCAATTCCGAGTGGAAACTATCCTCTAATCCTTTTGCTTGTAGTCTTACCCATCGCATCCCTACATTTGGCAAAGCCATTTTTTCGCGCAAAGCAGGTGGTGCGGAAACCTTTTATTTGGAGTCAGATGGTCATGTCGTTTTTCCGGGCACGGTTGCAGGCTCGGAAACCTTGCCACCCCAATGGCGTAATGATCTTGTTCCTGTACCTTTGGGGGCGATGAAAGTCGTTGCCGGCAATCAGCCCATCACACTCAACCCCACGCAAATCGTTGCTTTGGTAACTCAGCTTTCCTCTGGGATGAACGTTATGTATTCATCGCAACCGTTGGTCACGGCCTCCTCCAGTTCATCAATTATGCGTGTGGTTGTGAATGCGAAAAATTTTGCGGTAGGCTACAAAAGTTATCAGCAATGTATCGCCGATATTATTCCTTATAGCTTTGCGCAAGTTGCGCGAACCACTATTAATTACGCAGAAAAGCCAGATGGATTAACAACGGCTCAAAAGGCGGAGTTGGCGAAGGTGGCGCGCTATATAAAAGCTGATCCAAATGTGGTGGGAATATTTGTAGATGGCCACAGTGATAAATCTGGAACACCTGAATCTAGTGAAGCATTATCCAAGCAGGCAGCGGAGTGGGTGTCAGCTTATTTAATTGAGCAGGGGGTTGCGGACGCGAAAATTACAACGCGCTGGCACGGCGATAGTTTTGTGATTGCCGATAATAAAACGGCTGCCGGGCGTGCGCAAAATCGCCGCGTGACCGTTCGCTTGGAAGATGAAGCTGCGCACAAAGAGTTTATTAAGAAAGAGGAAGAAAAGCGCAAGGCCGATGAAAAAGCCAATGCAGAAAAAGCTGTAGCAGAAAGCAAGAAAGCCGAGGCCGGTTCAGCAACAAGTGCAGCCTCAAGCAAAACTAAAATGAGCCCGGAAGAAATCAGCCGCATGGTAGAGGGCTACGATTTAAAAAATCCCAAACAGTAAACTTGAATTTTTGCTTATAGGCCCCATCCACATTCCCCGCTAGCGATAGCCAACATTTTTGCGCCCACAATGTTAATTGCCGTAATTATGCAAATTTTGTGGCTTCGCGGAATTTTTTCAAATCACTTTGGTCTTATTTTCCGAGCAACAGGTTCTGGCCTTATTCTCAGAACTATGCGGATACTGTCTTATTAGAGGTTATTATGAAGAAATTTTTGTTGCGTACAGCAAGCTTATTTTTGTTGTCGGTCAGTTTGGTTGTGGTTTCAGTTGAAGCTGCACCGCTACCGGATTTTAGTGATCTCATCGAAAAAGCATCGCCAGCTGTAGTGAAAATCACTGCAGTTACCAAGGCAAAGCAAACACGTCAGTTGCGCCAAATGCCTAATAATCAAATGCAGGATATTCCAGAAATATTTCGCGATTTATTAGAGCAGCGCCAAATTCCGCAGAGAGAACATGGCTCTCTGGGGTCAGGTTTTATTATTTCAAATGATGGCTATGTGCTTACCAATAATCACGTGGTGAGTGAGGCCGATGAAATTAAAGTTATTCTCAATGATGAGCGCGAGTTCGATGCAAAACTTATCGGCACTGATGATCGTACTGATATTGCATTGCTAAAAATTGACGCAAAAAATTTGCCGCAACTCACTCTGGCAAAAAATGAAAAACTGAAGGTAGGGCAATGGGTTGTCGCTATAGGTTCGCCCTTTGGTTTGGATTATTCAGCGAGCGCCGGTATCGTCAGCGCTATAGGTCGCAATATTCCATCTGATCGCGGCTACGTGCAATTTATTCAAACCGACGTTGCCATTAACCCCGGTAATTCCGGTGGGCCTTTATTTAATATGGATGGCGAAGTTGTTGGCATCAACTCACAAATTTATACGCCTTCCGGTGGCTCTGTTGGTTTGTCATTTGCAATTCCGTCTTCAGTGGCCATTGATGTAGTGAGCCAGCTGAAAGACAAGGGCCGTGTTGAACGCGGTTGGCTCGGTGTGGTGATTGGCAGCGTTGATAAAGATTTGGCGAGTGCTTACGGTTTAGATAAAGCACAAGGTGCAATAGTGTCTGAAGTTGCACCTAAAGGCCCCGCAGAAAAGGCTGGTGTAAAAATCGGTGATTTGATTGTGAAATTTAATGGTCAGGATGTTCACAGCCAAGCAGATCTGCCACGTATTGTCGGTCAGCTTGCTCCGGGTACCAAGGTGACCTTTGATGTCATTCGCAAAGGCAAACGTGAGACTCTTTCTGGCGTGTTGGAAAAGTTGAAAGATGATTCTGGTTCAGCAGAAAAGCCTAGTCTTTCCAATGAATCTAAAACCGCCAAGACAGATGCTTTAGGTTTGACCGTAGCACCAGCAGAAGGTGAAAAAGGTGTTCAGGTATTGACGGTAGAGCCTGATAGCGCCGCGCAGCGTGCAGGTTTGCAACGCGGCGATGTTATTACCCAGCTCGACTTTATAGAGATCGATTCAGTGGCGGGCTATAGCAAAATTGTGGGCTCTATTCCCAAAAATACCGCCAAGGCGATTCGATTTGTACGCAATGGTACGCCTAGTTTCCGTTCAATTACTATCAAGTAATAACGGGTACAACCTAAACCAAAAGGCTGGAGTGAAAACTCTGGCCTTTTTCGTTTGGGGGTGAACAACTATCCACACATTCTCAGGCTATAATGGCCAGCCCATAGGTTGAACTTGATCATTATGCAGCCACCTGTTTTTTCCCGCGCTCTTCTTGCTCCGCGCCACTGGCCCGCTTGGTTTGGTGTGGCGGTGTGGTTTTTATTGGCACAACTGCCTTACCGCATTCAATTTTATTTACCGCATTTATTAATTCCCTATCTCAAACGCAATAAAAAACGTTTGAATCAGGCCGAGACAAATTTGCGTTTGTGTTTTCCAGATTTGAGTGATAAAGAGCGCGAAGCACTGCTCTATGAAACGCTTTACTCAACCGCCATGGCGATTTTTGAAACAGGCATTGCTTGGTTTTGGCCCAAGTGGCGTTTGCGCCGTTTATTTACCATTAGCGGCGTTGAACATGTTGAAGCTGCGCTTAAAGATGGGCAAGGCGCTTTGTTATTAAGTATGCATTTCACCACGCTGGATATTGGCAGTGCCATGCTGGGGCAATATGTAAATTACGATGGCATGTATCGCCCACATCGCAATAAAGTGTATGACTACATGCAAAAAGTTCGTCGCGAGGCTTATGCGCCGGGTGGTACAGCATTTAGTCGTGATAACGTGCGTGGAATGATTAGTCGCTTGCGCCAAGGTCGTATGATTTGGTACGCACCAGATCGCGATTTGGGTGAAAAAATTAGTGTGTTTGTTCCTTTCTTTGGTGTGCAAACCGCAACTGTAACGGCCACTGCGCAATTTGCGCGTTTAGGTCGTGCGAAAATTATTCCTTTTACACAAAAGCGTTTGCCGAATGGAAAAGGTTATGAATTGGTGATTCATCCTCCTTTTGAAAATTATCCAACGGGTGATGAATATGAAGATGCCTTGCGGGTCAGCAAATTTATGGAAGATGAAATTCGTAAAATTCCCGGCCAATATTTTTGGGCGCAACCGCGCTTCAAAACCCGTCCTGAAGGCGAAGCGCGTTTATATTGAAAACGTGTTTATATTAAGAACGGTTTAGTGTTTGATGGGTTTGTCCGAGTAGTGGACTTTCCCATCTTCATCAGTCCAGCGATAAAGTTTTTCTTCACGCACTTCTTCTTTTTTATTGGCACTTTTCTTCTCTGCGCTCTTTTCGTCGTCATTATTTGCGGCTGGCTGTTGAACACCGCTGGTAATATCTTCCACAACATAATGCGTTTTAGGAATTGCAGCAGCTGCTTTTGTTGTAGCATTTTTTGCTGGGCGATTGGTTGATACTGGTGGCGAATCATTGCTAAAAATAATTTCAGATAGCTCGCGCATTTTGGGGTTCATTAAGAGCGGCAATTTGTTGGGGGAATTTAACTGCGCCTGAAATGCCGGGTCGCTGACTATATCGATAACGCGCGGATCATTTTTTAAGGTCTCAACTTTTTGCCAAGCTTGAATCATTTTTTCTGCTGTCGCCTGTTCAGATGCCGTATCGCCAGCATTATCACCGGATGAAAGAATCGCCTGCATATCAGGGTTTTGCAGCAGTTCTTGGAAATCTTCATTCTGCATAAGCGATGCGGTATTACCTTGGGCTAGGGCGGCTTGAAACTCTGGCTTATCCATGAGTTGCCTAAATTCGCCATTGTTCGTCATGTTTTGCACGTGGCTCAACATGGCTTGTGGATCTTGCGTAAGCGTCTTGGTAATTTGCGAGCTGGCTTTGTCAGAAGTAATTACACCTACTGCCGTTGAGGCAGCCGTACTCACTAATTTTTTTGCGGTGCTATCAATAAAGGAATCCTTAGATGTACTGCCCTCAGCCATAACATATTTTTTTATGCTGTCGGCTTCTGCGGCACTCATCTGTTTTTCTGGCGCTGCATCACTATTGATTTTTGTTTCAGTGTGAAGGGATGGTTTGGGGACGGCAACAATATTAATCAGGTAAACCGCGACCAAACCTATAACACACCCAAAAATAACCCCGAACGTTGCGCCACCTATTTTTGAGCCTGTTTCGGTAAATTCATTGGCAGGTACTAAACGCGCCAGCCCATTCAATAGCAAAGTGACTAAGAGGCTTACTGTTAGAAAAATGGTACAGCCAGCAACAAGAAACAGAATTAAACCATCGAGGCCGGTGAAGCTGCGTAAAATATTAGCGAAGGGTTTGGTAAGAAAAATAGCGGCAGGGTAGGCGATTAAAAAACTTAAAACTTTAGTGATGGCTCCTACAAATCCTTTCTGATAACCACGCCATGTAAAAAAAGCCAAAATAACTAAAAATACAATTGTGGTTATGCTCATAAACCTATCCTTTTTGATTATTAGATTTTTTAAACTTCTGCAATAGCGCCTTTATTAATACCTTCAAACGCTTTTACACGAATAATAGAGGTGGGGCGCTCGGCTTTTGTCGCCAGTGCAAAGTGTTGTGCAATTAATTCTACGGTGCTGTCGGTATCAATTAAATAACAGCAGCTTTGTGGAATGGTTAATTCAAAAGGGCCTTGCTGCGATACGTATGCAAAATGATAGTAGCGACAGTCGTCATGCACAGGTGTTGATTGGATATCGGCGCGAGTTCCAATATAAATATCGCGCCAGCGTTCAGCCCAGAGTTGTTCGAGTTCGGGTGATTTAATGCCGTTCTCCCAAATATCAATGCGCGATCTATGGCCGTGCGCAATGCGTTGGCAATTGCCAAGATGTTTTTTCAATCCGTGACTGTAGTGGTAACTGGCGCCGCTAATTTCTTCTTGAGTGAAATTCAGTTCAAGCTTGGCCACACTTTCCGGAAACAAACTTTTCAGCTGGCTGATGCACCATGTGGCAATGGAGTCTGGTGTAAGTGCTTCAGCATCAACCAAGGCAATCGCATCGCGCGGTGAGCGTGTTTGCAGGAACTGGCCTGCGGCACCAAACTGCCAGCGAATATTGAGGAATTCACCTTCTTCTTTAATCGTGATATTGGGCGAGTGAATGGGAACCGCCAAACGGTGATCCAGCTCTGTATCCAGCCAGTGACGTACCAATTTCTTCACTGTGCCGAAATCGCACACCATGCCTTGTTCATCCAACTCACCTTGCAGGCCTATATTGGCAAGATAGGTTTCGCCGAGCAGGCCGCGCTCTGCGTCTAAAAAACTAAAGTCTACGTTGGTGAGGTTATCTACAAAAAGCAGCATGGTGATATTTAGGGGCAGTGAAACGGGTACCCATAATAGCACTGCCAGTGCTAATTTGCGTTCCCTGACAAGTGCTTAGTTGCTATTGCATGTAATAACAATTGTTAGAAATCTGGTCTATTCTCTTTGTTGATGATGTTCCAGTGCGAGCGCTTTGATGTTTGAACGCTGTAGTTGATACGATTCCGCAGAAAATAGTGGTTAACAATAAAAAGGAGGCGTGTTTATACACGCTGAAATAGTACCTGGCTGGGAGTAGTAGGTTCTGAAACGGGTCATTTTGAGCTGTATATTAGGGCTTTGGTCCTGGTCGGTTGCAGAGGGAGCTTCCAACGAAGCATCGCTCCGGGTGGCTTTCGTCTACAGTTTTGCCAAATTTATTGAGTGGCCCGGTCAGGCCGCGAACCGTTCTTTACGCCTTTGTGCTTTGGGTGCCACCGGAGAAGCAAGAGAGGCGCTTAAACCTCTAAATGCCAAGCCGGTGTTAACCGACATGGTCGATGGCAAACCGGTGGTGAAACAGGCAATTGAACTTGTTCACCTCGACGATCCTGCCATCGCTCTGCAACAGCTAAAAACCTGCCAAATCATTTATCGCCCTGCTCAAGCAGTCCCTATCGCTTTACCTTCTCCACTTCCCGTAGGCGTTTTGCTGGTTGCCGATGATCCGCTCGTGGCAGAGGCGAATGTAGGTATAGCGCTTGTCCGCAATTATGAAGGCAGAATTGAGTTTTCAATATCGCTAGCGGCGACCAATCAAGCAGGGGTCAGTATCAGCAGCCAATTATTGAAGTTGGCCAAAAATGGTCAGGGAGGTAAAAACTAAATGGTTAGGCGCGCAACTGTCACACGAAAAATTAGCCAGCTCACCATGTTGGTGTCAGCCATGGCAGTGTTAATTGCCGCTATGTTGGGCGTTTGGCAGCAGTATGAGGCGGCTCGAAAACAAATAGATGCACAGCTAATGATTTTGGCGCAAGCAACCGCATTTAATGTGGCGTCGCCGAGTATGTTTGGCAACGACAAAGAGGCAAGTGAAGCCTTAAGCGTGTTGCAAGTTGATCCAGAAGTGGTTTCTGCGCGCTTGATTTTGCCCAATCAACAAGTGTTAGCCGAGTACTACCGCAAACAAGAGATTGTGCAGAATATCGATAAACAAATTTCTGTGGATGTCATGTGGAAAAACGAAGTTGTGGGCAAGTTGTTGTTGGATGTGGATTTGTCAGCACTTAAAACCCAGTTCCATCGCCAGATTGGTTTAGCTCTAATTGCGGCTCTTATCGCTTTGGCAATTGCCGGTATCTTTGCCAATCGATTTACCCGCATTATTACTCGCCCTTTGCGCCAGTTGAGTGAGCTGGCAAAGTCTGTCGGTGAAAAAGGCGATTACAGCATGCGCGCTGAGGCCACAAGTGCGCGCGATGAAGTTGGCTTACTCACGCACAGTTTTAACGCCATGTTGGATCGCATTGAATTGCAGGATAACGAGCTGCGTAAACAGCAAGAATTGCTTGAGCACAGAGTTGAAGAGCGCACGCACCAATTGCGTCAGGAAACCGAACGAGCAGAAGCCGCGAGCCGTGCCAAAAGTGAATTCCTTGCAGTCATGAGCCATGAAATTCGCACGCCACTCAATGGCATATTAGGCATGACCAATATGTTGATTGATAGCCCGCTCGATGCCAAACAAAAACGCTTCGCTCGTGTTGCGCGCAGTTCAGGCGAAGATTTGTTGGCGATTATTAATGACATCTTAGATTTTTCAAAAATTGAAGCAGGGCGCTTGGATTTAGAGCCGAGGCCGTTTCATTTAAATAGTTTGTTAGAAGATCTCGCCGAGCGTTACGCACCTATCGCCCAAGGTAAAGGGCTTGAGTTGCTATGTAACACGCCCATTCCTCCATTATCTGTTGAGGGTGACTCAGCGCGCTTGGCGCAAGTGCTAACCAATTTGCTAAGTAACGCCATTAAGTTTACTGCGCAAGGTGAAGTTATGCTCGCGGTTGAGCGCCTATCTGAAGCGCATGATCGAGTAACGCTGAATTTTTCAGTGAAAGATACAGGTATAGGTATCACCGAAGAGCAACAGGCAAAATTGTTTACCGCGTTTACGCAGGCCGACACATCCATGACGCGCAAATATGGCGGTACAGGTTTGGGGTTAGCTATTTCTCAGCGTCTTATTAAGTTGATGGGCGGCGAAATATTTATTGAAAGCCATTTCGGCAAGGGCTCGCATTTCCACTTTACGCTTGAGTTGCCAAAAGTAAGTGATTTACGCAGCTATAAATTGGTTCAGGGCTTTGAAAAGCTGCGCATCTTGGTTGTTGATGACAATCAAACGAATCGTGAAATATTAGAGTACTGGCTCAGTTCATGGGGCGCTAGACCGGTGGTAGTTGAATCTGCACAGCAAGCATTCGCACTTTTACAACAAGCTGTAGATATTCAGCAGCCGTTCCAATTGTTGTTAACAGATTGGATGATGCCCGATATGGGCGGTGGCGAATTAATTGAAGCAATATCGCAGGACAAGCGCCTCAATGATTTATCCATCGTGGTATTAAGCTCTGCCGGTATGGCAGCTAACCCACACCTTACGCGCAAAATTGTCTACTTATTAAAACCTGTGCGCCAGTCGGAATTACATAACCTTATTGCAGGTGTGCTTGTTGGAGATCACATCAAAAATAATTCGAGTGACTCTGGTGTTCACAGTATTGAGCCCATGGCATCCGAAAATTGGCTTGCCAAACTTAATGGCAGAATATTGTTAGCGGAAGATAATTTGGTTAACCAAGAAGTAGCAATGGCCATGCTGCAGAGAATGGGGCTCACTGCGAAAATTGCGAGTAATGGTTTGGACGCAGTAACTTCACTCGAGCAAGAAAATTTTGATCTTGTGTTAATGGATTGCCACATGCCAATCATGGATGGCTTTGAAGCGACGCAAAAAATTCGTGAGCGTGAAATGAGTTTGGCCCTGCCCAAAATGCCCATCATTGCATTAACCGCCAATGCGATTTTGGGCGATCGCGAAAATTGCATTGCGAAGGGAATGGATGATTATTTAAGTAAACCTTTTACCATAGAGCAACTTCATAAAATATTGGCGCAATGGTTGCCCGCGAACACACCGCAAGAGGAGCCGGTAAAGGCGCCAAAAATTGATATCGACAAAAAAGTTATTGCACAACTTAAGAATTTAAAGCCTGGGTTACTAATTCGTGTCATAGATTTGTACCTTGAGTCCAGCCCAAATTTGTTGGCTGATATGGATCAGGCACTTGAACAACAAGATACAACTAACCTCTACAAAATAGCGCACAGTTTAAAAAATAGTTCTGCCAATTTAGGTATTACTAATCTCACGCATCTCTGTCGCGATTTAGAAGTCAATGGACGTGAAGGAAATTTATCTATGGCAACCTCGTTGGTTGTAGATATCAAACGCCTTTACGCTGCGGCAGAAACAGTTCTTTTGGCAATTAAAGCGGAGGAAACTCCGCGTGAATAGTTTACATGCCAAGCCTGCTGTAGTGTTAATTGTTGATGACGATGAGGCCGGTCGTTTGATGATGGCGACTACTCTAGAGCAAGCAGGCTTCAAACTATTCACCGCTGCAGATTGTGCCGAGGCGCGTGATATTTTTGCGCACAATAAACTCGATTTAGTTTTGCTGGACGTGTTGCTGCCCGATGGAGATGGCTTCTCGCTGTGCGCTGAATTTTTACAGCATCCACGTGGCCGAGATTTGCCAATTGCAATGGTGACGGGCTTGGATGATGTTGAATCTATCAGCCTCGGTTATCAAAGTGGAGCTACTGACTTTATTACCAAACCCGTGAGTTGGGGAACTTTACCTTATCGTATTCACTATATCCTTCGTGCCAATCGCGCATTTCTCGATTTGAGTTTAAGTGAAAGTAAAACCCGTGCGCTTTTATCGGCAATTCCCGACATCATTATGCGCGTGCAGCGCAATGGAAAAGTGCTAGATATGCAAGCCGGCTCCTATGTTTACGATATGGGGGAATGGATTAATTACGACGAGCATGATTCATCCGGTCGTTTGCCGCAGGGCGTTTTTGCGGCGGTGGAGCCCGTTATTGATGCTGTCTGTTTAGCTAATCAAATGCAATTGGTTGAGTTTCAATGGTCGCAAGATAATGCCAGTGTTAGGCATTGGGAGGCTCGCATATCGCCGCGCGCTCACGACGAAGTCTTAATGGTGGTGCGTGAAATTACCCAACGCAAAACACAAGATAAGCAGTTGCGCTTGTGGGCTAAAGTGTTTGAGGGCTCTAATGAAGCGATTATGATTACCGATGCAGATTTGCATATAGTGTCGGTGAATCGTGCTTACGAAAATATTATGGGTTTTGCAGAGCATGAAGTCATAGGTGTAGACACTGTGGCAGAAGGTGCGCGTTTGCATACGCACAGCTTTTTTAGAAATTTAGTTAGCGTGTTGCGTGAACAAGGTTATTGGCAAGGGGAGTTATCGAATCAGCGTAAAAATGGTGAAGTGTTTCCTTCGTGGTACTCCATCAGCTTGGTCTCAAATGCCCAGGGGCAGCCAGAGAATTATATCGCCATATTCAATGATATTACTGAGTTTAAAAATTCACGTGCGCAAATTGAATTCCTAGCACACCACGATAACTTAACCGGTTTGCCGAACCGCGTGTTGTTGAACGATCGCTTGGAAATGGCAATCAATGCATCCAAACGCCAAAATGAAAAAGTCGGTGTGTTGTTCATTGACTTGGATCGATTTAAAAACGTGAATGATTCTTTAGGTCACGCTGTAGGCGATCAGCTCTTAAAAGAAACGGCGAAACGCTTGAGTGCAACAATACGCACAGGAGACACAGTGTCGCGCTTGGGTGGAGATGAGTTTGTTGTGCTTTTCCCCAAAATTAAAGACGAATCTATTTTGGCTGATCTCACGATAAAACTGCGCGATGTGTTACAAGATCCCTATAACCTAGGTGATATTAGTTTGCACATCACGCCGAGTATTGGCATAGCAATTTTTCCTGATGATGGCGATAACGTCAGCAGTCTTATTAAAAATGCAGATGCAGCTATGTATCTTGCCAAAGAAAAAGGCCGCAATAATTATCAGTTTTATACTCCATTGCTCAATGCGCGAACACTAGATCGTTTGCGTTTGGAGAGCGATTTACGTTTGGCGTTAGAGCAGGGAGGTTTTGAAGTTCACTACCAGCCGCAAATTTTTTCAAAAACTGGAAATTTATGGGGCGCAGAGGCACTAGTCCGTTGGCGTCATCCTGAGCGCGGCTTAGTTTCACCGGCAGATTTTATTCCGCTTGCGGAGGAAACTGGTTTAATCATTCCCTTGGGGAATTGGGTGTTTGCACAAGCGGCGCGACAAGTCACTGAGTGGCGGAGAAACGGTTTGCCTGATTTAGTGGTGGCCGTCAATATTTCAGCGGTACAGTTTCGCAAAGATGACTTTGTTGAGCACATTACAACTATTCTAAAAGAAGAAGGTGCTGTTGCTCATTCGATTGAATTGGAATTAACCGAAAGTATTTTAATGTACGACATGGAGTCATCCATTCAAACCTTAAATTACTTACGTGATTTTGGCTTCCGTATCGCGATTGATGATTTTGGAACAGGTTTTTCAAGCCTGAATTATTTGCGCCGCTTGCCCGTTAATGTTTTAAAAATCGATCAATCTTTTGTGCGTGAAATGTTAACTGAGCAAGCCTCAATGGCTATTGTGGAGTCAATTATTTCCTTAGCACACTCCCTTGGCAAAGAAACAATTGCTGAAGGTGTTGAAACTAAAGCAGAGTTGGACTTGCTTACCCAACGTGGTTGTCGATTAATGCAAGGATATTATTTTTCTAAGCCCTTGCCTGCAGCGAATTTCGAAAGCTGGGTTCGTGAGCGTACAGGAGTTCAATTAGCAAGTTAACCTACACTTTGATTTGAGAGTGTTTGTGTAAATAAGGCTGGTTAATTATGGATGTAAATTGCATGCACTATTTTAAACGGGGTTGCGTTATAGCAGCTCTGTGTTTGTGTGCGCCAGCCTACGCGTCTGACGACGATTATCTCACCATGGATTTAGAGCAGTTAATGCAGGTTCCCGTAACGGGTTCTACGCTGCGTGGCGAATCTCTCAAAACTGTGCCGGCGGCCGTTACTGTTTTTACGCGCGAACAGTTAGACAGGCTAGGAATAGATTATCTCTACGAACTCATCAATCTCGTACCCGGTTATCAATTTGATCGCGGTGCAGATAGCGGAGTTAATTACACCATGAGTTCACGCGGCCGTCGCAATGGCGCGCAGGCTCGTGAAATTATGGTAGTGGTCGATGGTAGAAGTTTTGCCAACCCGCGTTCAGGTTCTATTGATAGTGCCTTACCCATGTTTCCTCTAGAACAAATTGAACGAGTAGAAATTATTCGCGGGCCAGGTTCAGCACTTTACGGCTCCAGTGCATTTACTGGCGTTATCAACATTGTTTCACGTTCGTTGGTAAATGCGGCGCGAGTAGATGTTGGCGGTGATCAAAGTCGCAGCGCGAGTATTTGGTTTAGTCACGCATTGGGCGATTGGAATTCTACACTTTTTGCTCGTGCATATAGCGACAATGGTCAGCGTTTTACAATTCCCGATAGTTTTACTAAGGCTCCATTAAACACTCGTGATCCGCATAGCAACCTTGATGTTGATCTCGCGGTGGGCGATGGTGATACACAAATTCGAGCAGCCTATCATCGCACTGAATCTAACGATTTTTATAATTTTGAAAATACGCAAAACGGATTCAATGCGACAACACAACTATTCAAACAAATCAGTTGGGATCAACACCTAAATTTATTTGAAAATGTGAATACGCAATTTCAGTTGGGTTATTTAGAAACTGGTCAGACGTTACAAGTGGCTATTCTCGGCGCGGCCACAGCGGCACAAATTAGCAGGCCTGTTGGTCATGAAGACTTTCTCAGTAAAGGCGTTCTGGGCGGTGATACCTATCATTTACGTTTAATTAATGATTGGTCAATTGATTCGTCATCCAGTGCGCTCGTAGGTTTTGAGTGGCGGCACGAGCAAGAAACAAAAGCGCAAGCCTATAATAATTATGATTTAGGGCAACTGGCCAATCGGAAGTTGCCCATTAATTACTACGGCGATTTCACGCACTTTACGCCTATAGGCGCGCGTGGTTCACAGGAAATGAATGGCGTATTCGGCCAATACCTGCGGGATTTTAATGGTAATACTCATCTCACCTTAGGGGTGCGTTACGATCAATATGAAGATATTGGCACACACTTAAGTCCGCGATTGGGCTTGGTGCATCAACTGAGTGAAACGCAAACGCTAAAGCTTTTATACGGTGAGGCTTACAGGGCTCCATCTTTAGGAGAAACGGGGGTCATTAATAATCCACTTGTAGTAGGCAACCCAAATTTAACTTATGAGGTTGTTAAAACATGGGATTTGATTTGGATGATGAATTTAAATGCATTGAACCTAACCGTTAATGGTTTTCGCAACAATTATCAAGATCCTATGGTGGCGGGTTTTGTTGGTACTACGCGCACAACCGTTAACAGCACGAATGAATTCAGTGATGGCCTTGAAGTAGAGATGCAATATCGTTTGAATCAATCTTGGTCTGCGCGTTTAACCCACACGAATTTTTTTACGCTTCCTAAAACTGCATTTCGAGAAGCAGACGAACTTGCATCTGCAGAAGTGAATTTTAATCAGGGTGCGTGGAATTGGAATCTGCTGACTTATCATCAAGGAGAGCGTCAAACATTGGATGCAAAAAATACTCTTCACAGGTTGGCAGATTTTTGGGTGATCAATTCGAAGTTGGCCTATCGGGTGAGTGAATCACTTACCTTGAGCGTGCAAGCTAAAAATCTTGACGATCAATATTTTTTAACCCCAGCGCAGGGTGTCAATTTATCGCAAGGTATTCCAAACCGTGGGCGTGAAATGCGTATAGCGCTTAATTGGACGCTGTAATTTGATAGCCGTTGTGTTTTTTCAACCTAGATTTTCAGCTTTGAACTGTCGCGTCCATGCGACATATTCGCCACAGATTTTTTCAGGTTAGACGATTAAGCGTCCACTAGATTATTTGCGTTTATGCTGTATTGTGCAAAATTATTTTCGTGGTTATACAAATCTCGCAATATTTTCGCAGAGGCAACCATACGGATTAATGCCGCTTCGGTTTCCGGCCAGCGGCGAGTTTTCAATCCGCAATCGGGGTTTACCCACAGACGCTTCACTGGAATTTTTCGCGCTGCCCGCTTTAATAAATTTACCATGTTGTCAACCTCAGGAATATTGGGCGAATGGATATCATAAACACCGGGGCCAATATCATTCGGGTAATTGAAATCCTCAAATGCTTGTAATAATTCACCATCGGAACGAGAGGTTTCAATGGTAATAACATCTGCATCCAAATCTGCGATTGCTTTAATAATGTCGTTGAATTCTGAGTAACACATATGCGTGTGAATCTGTGTTGCATCACACACGCCGCTCGCGCAAACACGAAATGCAAATACCGCCCACTTTAGGTAAGCAGCGCGATCACTATCCCGTAGCGGCAAGCCTTCGCGAATTGCAGGTTCATCGATTTGAATAACGTTTATTCCGGCCGCTTCCAAATCGACAACCTCATCGCGCAGCGCTAGTGCAATCTGCAATGCAGTGGTAGCGCGTGGCTGATCGTCGCGTACGAACGACCAGAACAGCATAGTGATAGGGCCGGTTAACATGCCTTTTACAGGTTTGCTGCTGAGTGATTGTGCGTAGCGTGCCCACTCCACAGTGATGGGGAATGGTCGCGATACATCGCCGAAAATGATTGGTGGCTTAACGCAACGCGAACCGTAACTTTGTACCCAGCCATATTGAGTAAACGCATAGCCGTCTAATTGTTCACCAAAGTATTCCACCATGTCATTGCGTTCGGCTTCGCCGTGAACTAGCACATCCAAACCAATTTTTTCCTGACGAGCAATGCAATCGGCAATTTCTGCACGAATTTTTTGTTCGTAATCTTGCGCACTTAAATCGCCTTGTTTGAATTCACGGCGTATGTGGCGAATTGTATCTGTTTGAGGAAATGAGCCTATGCTGGTGGTGGGGAACAAAGGTAAACCTAAAATAGCTTGTTGTTGTCTTATACGTTGAGCAAAAATAGATTTGCGTTCTGCATCAGTGGGCTTTACTCCACTCAAGCGCGCTTGAACAGCTGGGTTGTGAATTTTGGGCGAGAGAGATCGCGCTAACACAGCAGCATTACTTGCGCCTAGTTCTTGTTGAGCAATGGCGTCAAATGGGCGTACTAACAACGTTTTTAAACTTACAACTTCCTGTACTTTTTGTTTAGCAAACGCAAGCCAGCTTTTAAGGTCTGAATCTAATTTTGTTTCGCGATTTAAATCTACAGGCGAATGTAAAAGTGAGCATGAAGGCGAAATCCACAAGCGATCATTTAAACGCGTTTGTGCAGTGTGCAATAAATTTAACGATTTTTGTAAGTCATTGCGCCAAACATTGCGACCATCAACAATACCAACCGACAAAATTTTGTGTGCTGCTAAACGATCAACTACAGTCAACACTTGCTCGGGTGCGCGTACTGCATCTATATGCAAACCGGCTACGGGAAGATTAATCGCGGTAGAAAGATTTTCCCCCAGTGCGCCAAAATAAGTTGCAACCAGTATTTTTAATTGCGGATGCTTTAGTGAGTGATAAACGCGTTCAAATGCTTGCTGCCATTTTGTGGGTAAATCCAATACTAAAATCGGCTCATCAATTTGCACCCACTGCGCGCCTGTATCTGCTAGGGCCTGCAGTAATTGCTGGTAGGCGGGCAGCAAATTTTCTAATAAATCGAAACGATCAAAACCCTCGGCTTTTTCTTTACCTAACCAAAGGTAACTCAATGGTCCCAAAATCACAGGCTTCACCGCGAAGCCTTTTGCGATGGCTTCTGCTGTTTCATCAATAATTTGCGTCCAGCTCAATGTAAATTCTTGATTGGGGTGAAATTCGGGGACCAAATAGTGGTAATTGGTATCGAACCACTTGGTCATATCCGATGCGCTGCTTGCCGCACCGCTCGGTGCGCGGCCACGGGCAACGCGGAAGAGGGTATCCAAATCTATATCGTTACAGGCGCTGCTTGCGGCTTGCGCTTGAGCATTGCTATGGGCTGAGCAGCAGCCTTCGTGGATCGGGTGGGCAGTATCGCCTGCTAGGATATGGCTCTTGCGGTGACGCAGCGGAATATTGCCTAAAGTAGCCGAGAGAGTGAGTACTTGGTCGTACCACGCGAAATCGCCGGTGGGAATGAGGTCAAGACCTGCATCCGCTTGGAGTTGCCAGTGTTTAAGGCGTAATTCGCGACCGGTAGCTTCCAGCTCGGCTTGGCTGATATCGCCGCGCCAGTAGGCCTCTTGAGCTTTCTTGAGTTCGCGGTCTGCACCTATACGGGGAAAGCCGAGGTTGTGGCTGATAAGGGTTTGAGTCATGGGAAATACCTTGTTTGGATTCGTTTCAGAGTGAAACCATTGTTTCCCAAGATTTAACATGAATCAAACTGGTAATTTTCAGTTTTAACGTGAATAATATTAATAGTTGGCCTTGATCTGCGCCAAGGAGATCCCATGCTTGAAATCCGCCATTTAAAAACCCTTATTGCCCTCCGTGAAACCGGTAGTTTGGTTGAAGCTGCCGAGCGGGTTTTTCTCACGCAATCAGCCTTGTCCCATCAACTCAAAGAACTTGAGTCCAAGCTGGATTGCGAGCTGTTTATTCGAAAAAGTCGCCCCTTACGCTTCAGCGAAGCGGGTAAGCGGCTGTTATTGTTGGCCGATGATGTTTTGGCGCGGGTGGATGATGCGGAACGCGATATTAAGAAGCTGATTCACGGTGAGGCGGGGCGGTTGTTTATGGCGATTGAGTGCCACAGCTGCTTTAACTGGCTCATGCCCACTGTTGAAATTTACCGCAACCAGTGGCCCGCCATAGAGTTAGATTTTTCCGGCGGCTTCACTTTCGAGCCTCTGCCGGCATTAGCGCAAGGCGAAATTGATTTGGTAATCACGTCAGATCCGCAACCTATTAAGGGCGTGGAATACGTGCCGCTGTTTTCCTATGAGATGCACATTGCAATCGCCAACCAACATCCGCTGGTAGCAAAAGCATTTTTGGAGCCGCAGGATTTGGTGGATCAAACACTCATTACTTATCCGGTGGAGCGCAGCCGTTTGGACGTGTTTAAGCAGTTTTTGAATCCTGCTGGAGTCGAGCCACTGGGTGTTCGTACATCGGAGCTGACATTAATGATGGTGCAACTTGTGGCGAGTGGTCGTGGCGTTTGTGCCTTGCCGAACTGGGTATTGGCAGAGTATGCAGATAAGCAATTAATCAGCGTGCGATCAGCCGGCGAAAAAGGAATCTGGCCTACGCTCTATGCCGCCATTCGCGAAGAGCAATTGAGCACTGGTTATGTACAAGACTTTTTGAGTTTGGCAAAGGCTCATTGCTTGAAAAATTTGCAGGGGGTAAAGCAGGTTTAGGCGCCATATTAGCTAAAAAGCTACAGCGAATTGTATGTTCTTAAAAGGTGATTAACACTTTCGGGAATTTTGCCCTAAGCTCAATCATGGGTGTTTGAAAATTCGCCAAATTATAGGAAGGACTAGCAAGATGCTTAGCTCACAAACAATCAAAAATAAGTTAATAGGTTTAACTTTACTGGGTTTGGTGGTGACGGGGATTGTAGGCGTTTATTGTTATCAGGGGATTTTGAGCCTCAACAGCGCCATGAATAACATAGCGGTGAGCAACACGATTATGCGCAACCACATGTATGCGGATATGTTGCACGATAGTTTAAACTCCGATGTCAATGCAGCACTGCTGGCGACCGAAAACGTTGGTGGCAATGATATAGCTTCGGTTGAAACAGAATTAAAAGAGCACTCAGCGTTGTTCACCGAGGCATTGAACAAAAACGATAAACTAATTACCGATCCCAAAACTCGTTCTGCGTTAACAAAAACCTTACCTGTCTTGCGAAACTATATTGCAACTGCCGATAAAATTGTCACTACTGCAAAGACTAATCGCCAAGCGGCAATCAACATGATGGATGAGTTCCATAAATCCTTCACCGCGCTTGAAGTTGAAATGGAAGGGCTCACCGAATTAATTGAAGCTGACGTTGCATCAACTAAAAAAAATGCCTTGGATCATGAAGCCAATACTGCAACAGTGCTGATTATTATTTCTGTTCTTGTGGTAGTGGTGATGGTTTTTATTTCCTCTCTTGTTATTAAAGATATTACCGCGCCTATGGAGGCATTAGTGCAGGCGTCTGAACGAGTTGCTGCAGGAGATTTGACCTTGAGAATTGATGATTCTCGTTCAGATGAACTGGGCAAGTTGGCAAGATCAATGGAAAAAATGCGTGCGAATTTATTAAGCGTTATTTCCCAAATCAGTTTTACGACAACAAAACTATCAGAATCTGCAGATGATATTTTAAAAGTCACTAACGAAGTGTCTGGCCATATGCTTGGGCAACGTTCTGAAACAGAGCAAGTTGCTACGGCGATGAATCAAATGACTGCAACAGTTCACGAAGTATCTCGCAACATTTTGGCTGCGGCAAACTCGGCACAACAAGCCTCAAATGAAACAGATATGGGTAGCAAAATTGTGCAGGAGGCAGTGCAATCCATTACGGTGTTGGCAGATCAAATTAGTGAAGCATCGGAAATTATTAATCAAGTTGAAAGTAACACTCACAATATTTCTTCGGTGTTGGATGTCATTAAAAGTATTGCAGAACAAACTAATTTGCTTGCGTTGAATGCAGCAATTGAAGCGGCGCGCGCAGGGGAGCAGGGGCGTGGGTTCGCCGTGGTTGCAGATGAAGTTCGTACGCTTGCAAGCCGCACGCAACAATCCACAGGCGAAATTAACGAAATGATTAGCCAATTGCAAAAGGGTTCGAAATCGTCAGTAGATGCAATGAACAAAAGTTGTGAGCAGGCAGGCTTGGTTGTGACTAAAGCTGAAAATGCGGGAAAATCTTTAACGACAATTGCGGGCACAGTGGCAAAAATTTCTGAGTTCAGCTCACAGATCGCAACGGCTGCAGAAGAGCAAACAGCGGTGTCAGAAGAAATTAATCGCAATGTTGTTCATATTAGCCAAGCGGCAATTTACACCGCTGATGGCGCGCAAAAAACCTCAGATACGGCTAATCGTTTGGCCAAAATTACCTTGGATCTACAGAATCTGGTTAAGCAGTTTAGAGTGTGATTTTGTAATTTAATTTTATGTGGGCAAAAAAAAGCCCTGCCCGAATATCAGGCAGGGCTTTTTTGTTTTTCTGACATTAGCTGTTAAGCAAAGCTTTCAACGCTGCATCATAATTGGGTTCGTTAGCAATCTCGCTCACCAATTCAGTGTGCAATACCTTGCCATCAGTACCCAATACAACGACGGCACGTGCAGTCAAACCTGCCAATGGGCCATCAGTCAATTTCACGCCGTAGCTAGACGCGAAATCAGAGCGGAAAGCAGATGCAGGAATTACATTGCTCAAACCTTCTGCGCCGCAGAAACGTGCCAATGCAAAGGGTAAGTCTTGTGATGCACAAACAACTACAGTGTTGTCCAGTGAGCTGGCTTGTGCGTTAAAAGTGCGTACCGATTGTGCACAAGTTGGAGTATCAACACTTGGGAAAATATTTAATACCACGCGCTTACCGGCCAAGCTCTCACCCGTTACTTCAGAGAGATCAGTTTTAACCAAGTTAAATGCAGGTGCTTTGCTACCAACTGCAGGAAGATCGCTATTGGTGTGGAATGGGTTGCCTTTCAGTGTAACTGTTGCCATGGAATAACTCCTGTGAGGTGGATTTTACAGAACCAGTTAAGTGAACCTAGTTGATGGAGGCAGAGCGCTAAATTACAAGGGTGTACCCTAATAAATTTGTATGATGATTGTAACGAGCTTTTGATCGAAGCTATTTTGCTTGGCGCAGTTGCTTACGTTTATGCCACGCTCGAGTAACATGCCAGCGCCAGTATAGTTGCATGACAAAGTACCCAAGCGCACCTGCAAGAAGCCCAGTAATCCCGCATCCTAAAAGCACAGGTTTCCAAATTAAGCCTAGGCTGCTCATAAACCACTCAAGGCTAATGGCGCTGGGGTCGAACGAAATTTTTTCTGATTGAAGTATAAACGCGCCAATCGTATAACTAATAACTAAGATGAAAGGTGTGGTGACGGGGTTGCTCACCCAAGCGAGTGCAACGGCAATGGGTAGATTGCAGCGAAATACTAAAGCGGCGAGTGCAGAAAGCGGCATTTGCCCGGGAATAGGCAATATGGCGATAAGTAACCCCCAGAAAAAGGCGACTGATACCGAGTGACGATTTAGGTGAAATAAATTTGGGTCGTGCAGAAAGCGCTCAAACATACGCAAGGCGGGATTGCTTTTAATCATTTCCGGCGTGGGAAAGAAGCGTTTCAGAAGGTTTCGCGCCATAGTCAATCACGTGTTGTCAGCAAGTTTACAAGCATCATTTAAAGTCGGCTGCATTATGCATAAGTTTGATGACAGGTTCTATGTTGGTGGCGGGAATACGGAATCTGATTGGACGATTGTCCGCTTTTGTATATAGTCGCGCCCGTCTTAAAATCCCACGGCGAGCAAATATGAGTACCGATGAACTTTGGGTTGTATGTCAACAACAGTCGCTGCTATCGCAAGCACAGCGCTTGGCAGAACAGCTGCAGCGGCCGCTGAAGGTGGATATTGATTTTGCATCCTTAAGTCAGCCTGCGTTCGTCGTAGTGTTTAACGAGCAGGGTGTTGCGCTACAACAAACAGGCCGCAAAGCGCCGGGGCCAATTCGCGCCGAGTTTGCTGAAGGCTCGGTAGATCACCGTCGAAAATTCGGTGGCGGTAAAGGCCAATTGATTGCTAAAGCCGTAGGTGTTAAAGCTGGTGTTTATCCCAAGGTATTAGACGCAACAGCGGGCTTAGGAAAAGACGCCTTTGTTCTTGCAACGCTTGGTTGTTATGTACAAATGCTTGAGCGCTCGCCTGTGGTACATGCGCTCTTGGCAGATGGTTTGGTGCGAGCGAGTCAGTATGGTGAAGATCCTGAACTCGCACAGATTATTAAGCGCATGGAATTGCTGGCTGTTGATAGTCAAAACTATCTGGCAGATTTAATTGACCATCAGCGCCCTGACGTGATCTACCTAGACCCAATGTTTCCTGAGCGTCAGAAGTCGGCAGATGTGAAAAAAGAAATGGCTGCCTTTCATCACGTGGTCGGTAAAGATGAGGACGCCGATGCGCTGTTGGAAAAAGCTATCGCAAAAGCGTTGTACCGCGTAGTGGTTAAGCGCCCGCGCAAGGCTCCATTTATTGCAAACAAAACACCCTCTTATCAGCTAGAAGGTAAGTCGAGCCGTTACGATATTTATACGATTAAAAAAATGCCGGAGTCTTTGGGTAGTCATGAATGATATTGATGAGCTTTTATTGGATAGCGTTGCAGACGCATTAGTCGCACAAGGCTATTGGATTGGCGATGACCTGTTGCCGAGCAATTTGACTCGCGCATTGCTCAAAGATTTCGAACAGTTACAAGCAGAAGAATTTAAGTCAGCTGGTATTGGTCGCCAGATGGATTATCAATTACAAGAAACAATTCGCGCCGATAAGATTCATTGGATAACGGATAAAACCCCAGCAACAGCAGATTTTTTGCAGTGGATGAATCTATTGCGTGAAGGAATGAACCGCCGATTATTTATGGGGCTGTTTGATTACGAAAGCCATTTTGCGCATTATCCTGTTGGTGCCTTTTATAAAAAACATCTCGATGCCTTTCGTACGAAAGGCGGGCAGGTACAATCAAATCGTGTGCTCTCTACAGTATTTTATTTGAATGAACATTGGCTTCCAGAAAATGGAGGCGAATTGGTAATTTACGATGAAAATGACACGTGCGTTATTCAAAAAGTAGTACCTGTGTTTGGGCGTATGGTCATTTTTCTCAGTGAAAAATTTCCTCATGAAGTCCTTAGCGCAAATCGTGAACGAAAAAGTATTGCGGGCTGGTTTCGAATTAATGAGGGTGCATTCTAATGGGTAATGTTTTGCCATTTAAACGTCCGTCACCCTTTGAAAAACACAAAGGTAAAACTCTTTGCAAAAGTGGCTTTCACAAATGGAAAATAAAAACTGACAAAAAGTTTGATGTAAAAGAAGGGAAATTAGTGACTGTTTTTGAATGTGAGCGCTGTGGTGCCACCAAAGTGGAAGCACGTTAATCAGTAATTGCTTTCACGCCAGGCAGTGTAAACCAAAAAACACCGCCTTCGCCTTCGGCCTCTTCATAGCCAACTTCCCCGTGTAAGCGTTGAATAATTCGTTTTACGATTGATAAACCTAAACCATGACCTTCCGATGAGTGAGGGTCAAGGCGTGAAAATTGAATGAACAGTTCAGCGCGGCGAGCCATCGCAATACCCTTGCCGTGATCGCGCACCCAGCACTTAATCATATTGTCTTCGGTAGTCGCACAACCTATTTGAATGTTGGGTGGGGTGCCGCCGTATTTAATTGCGTTAGAAATATAATTAGTCCACACCTCTTCAATCCATTGTGAATAGCCCATCGCGTTTTTCCACTCGCCAACAAACTCAATGCTCGCTGCGTGCTGATTTGCCATTTGGTCTAATCGTTCGCAAGCCTCTTCCGCTAACGCACGCAAATTAATAATACTGGGGCTTACATCGTCTGTGCGCCGAACGCTGGCGAGCAATAATAATGCATCAATAATGGCACTCATTTTTCGTGCAGTACGATTAATAATGCTAGATGACTCTTTAGTTTGTTCAGGTGCCAACTGTATTTTTTCAGACTGCATGAGTGCCGATACGCCAACAATGGTTGTTAGCGGCGTTTTGAGATCATGTGCAACGCTATGAGCATAAGCATCCAACTCCCGGTTTTGGGCTTCAAGCTCATCGGACTGCAATTCAAGTTGATGTGTTTTTTCAACTAACTCTGCAGTGCGTTCTTTCACTAATTCTTCGAGGTGTTCTTTGTGTTTAATTAATTCTAATTTAATTAATCGCCGCTTTTCTAAGCCTTCTTTTAATGTGGTTTGCATTTGGTTTATTGAATTAACCACTATATCCAATTCATCCACTCTGCCATTCTGCATACGCTTTAAAACTAATGGCTGGTCGAGATTGTTTAGATCTAAATTTTCAGCAAAGTCAGCCATTGTTTTCAGGTGCTTGGATATCCACTGTTTAAAAATAAAAAGTACGAATAAAGCGCCTAGCAATATAGTTACCAACGTAGTAATGGCAATGCCGATAGATTTTTCTAACAAGCGATTAATGATCAGCTGATCCGTTAATTCAACTTTTAATGTGCCTAGTGGGTAAGTGAAGTTGCCTTCGCGATAAATCAAAGGATACTGACGGGACTCAATAGGTTTGTTGGGGATGAGTTGGTTGCGGCTTTGGATGTGATGAGTTTCATCGGTGAGCTCCACTAATCCTACATTTGGCAAATTGGCAATACTGCTGAGTAGTGCATCTATTTGTGCATCATCAACAACCCAGAGCCCGGATACTAAATTGGAAATGTAGCTTGATTCTATTTGTGTGTATTCCTGTTTTGCTTCATCAATCGATTGTTGATAGCTAACACCAATTTGTAGTGCGCTTACAGCAAGCGCAATTAAAATGCTGTAAACAGATGTGGCTAACATAATGCGTAAACTTAAACGCTGCGTTAGTTTTGTGTTGAATTCACGTTGTTTAGACATTAATAATTTTCCTCTGGCGAAAACCAAAAACTTTTTTCGCTGAGTGGCGTACGCGAAGGTAATAGCGGATTGTTAATGTGAATAATTTTTCGTTGGTTTAAGTTTGATTTACGAATTGTTTCACTAAAATGATGCTCAAATAATTTTTTAAATGAACCGTCATTAATGGCCAAAAGCAAACCTTTTTCAATATCTTCCGCAAGCGCTCTATTCTTTTTGTTTACAAAATAATAGAGCGCCGTCGGGTAGTGCAGTAATAAGTTCGATTCAATGGCGAGGCCGTGGTTGGGGTGTGCCTTTAGTTCTAGTTCAATTTCAAGTAGCGATCGCGGAAAGTATTGAATGTGGTTACGCGCCAACATATCAAATAATCCTTCGTAAGTGCTGCTTCCAGAAATGAGGAAGTTGTTGGCTTGTAGAATTTGCGTGTCGGGCCAATCGTGACCTTGGCCTGCGCGTAATGTCGCAAGTTGTTCAGCTGTTTCCAGTGAGCTAAACAGTGTTTGATCTTTGGCTTGAATTAAAAACAATCGCCAACCAAAAAGACCTCTATCGATAGGAATGCGAATCGGCAGTAATTTTTCTTCACGTGCGCTCGTTGTGAAGGTCCAAGTAACTTCAAGTCCTTGATTGGCTTCAACTAGGCGCATACCACGCTCTTGTTCAGTATGGAATGGAGTGGGTTCTAATTGATAAGGCTTGCCCGATTTGGCGAGGCACAATGCGAGTAACTGAGAGTAGTAATAAACTCGATCATCGGTGGCTGATTCGGCGCGTGGATAATGAACAATAATATGTTCAGCAGCGCTGGCGAAATTAATAAAAAACAACCCGAGGCCAGAAAAAACTAAACCTAGAGTCCTGCAAAATGACTGAAGGAGAGGGCTGTTCCAATTCAAGTGGGTACCGAGTACTAAAGTTGCTTTGCCTTAAAGATTAGCACCAGCTAGAGAAATGTCGAGACCATAAAAGGAAGTCGCCACCCGCTGAAGCGGGGGGCGAAGTGCGCAAACTTAGTGGTGGTGATGACCGCCAGCGCCGTGCGCGTGACCATGTTCCAATTCTTCTGCCGTAGCAGCGCGAACCTCGGCAACTTCCACATCAAATGTTAAATCAACGCCTGCTAATGGGTGGTTACCATCAATAGTCACGTTATCGCCTTCAACTTTAGTGACGGTTACAACTTGCAAGCCGTGCTCAGTTTCTGCGTGGAATTCCATGCCAACTTCAATCTTGTCGATACCGCTGAACATGTTAGAGGGCAATTCCTGCACCATGCTGTCATCGCGCACACCGTAAGCTTCTGCGGCGGGAATGCTCACTTTGAATTTGTCGCCAACAACTTTACCAACCAAGGCTTTTTCCAAGCCTGGAATGATGTTGCCTGCACCGTGCAAATACGCCAAAGGCTCTTGGCCTTCAGATGTATCAATAACTTTGCCTTCGGCATCGGTCAAGGTGTAGTGAATGCTAGCAACTGAATTTTCTGCAATGTTCATAGGTTTTTTCCAATCGTTAAATAATAAAAATTAATAAGTAAATCAGCTCTGCATCATAAGCGATGGTAGTACAAGGCAAAAATGATTTAAAAAAATGAAGCCTACATAAAGTAGGAGGGTATTTTTTAAATCATCTTTAACGCCGTAATACCGAGCGCAATAGCTGGGTTAAAAGTGGTCTATTGCTTTGCCGTTGAGCGAGGCTTTACTGATATAGATGGTGTAAGCAGAACCATTTTCTTCTTGCTGTAAACGGACTAACAAGTACTGAAAATCTTTAGCGAACCAGGCACAGGTTTCGCGTTCATCATTGTTTTCTATGCGCCTGATTTTAACTGTAGCGACTTTACCTAACGGGGTATCTAAAACTTCATCGCCAACAATTTCAAATTTGTAATCTCTGTTTTTTTTGGCGTTGGTAATTAAATAATTCAGGTTTTTTTTACCAGCAATCAAATCTTGGCGTAATTGAAATTGGTAGCTCAAACTATCTTGAATTTTTTTGCTGGGATCCAGCGCCATATTTGTATCACCTTTGATATTGGTGACTTCATTTTTTGCCCAATCGAAATGCAATTCCTGCTCACGATTTTTCCCCAAGCCGGTACGCTTGTAGGTATATAACAGGGGAGTGACGATGTGTTCTTTCGCGTTCCATTTGAATTGGCTAACCTCAGTCACGCGACCGAGTGCAGCATTAGCATCAAAATAAAATTCGTAATTGCTATCGCCTAGCGCACGTAAACGGCTAGTGACATCAATTGTAAAACCGTACAGCTTGGCAGAATATTGATTCTCAAATAGCGTAGGTTCATTTGCATGTACAAGGCTTGTAACAACGAGAGCAATTGCTCCAACTAACCACCGCAATCGAGTCATAGGTAAAGTCCGCTAGGGTTCATCCGAACTGATTAGAAAGCCGGATGCAGGCAATGGTTCACCTTTTAACACACTTTTACCGTCAATCATGTGTAAATCGCCTTGCGCAAACCATTTTACGGCCAAGGGATAAATCACATGCTCTTGTCTCTGCACGCGTTTGGCAAGAATGCTCGCGTCATCGTTTGCTAAAACCGGTACGCGTGCTTGCACAACGGCTGGGCCGCCATCTAACTCTGCTGTCACAAAATGAACCGTCACGCCGTGGTGACTTTCGCCTGCATCGATTGCGCGTTGGTGTGTGTGTAAGCCTTGAAATTTCGGTAGTAGGGACGGATGAATGTTTAGCATTCTGCCCAAATAATGTTGCGTAAACTCCGGCGTGAGTATGCGCATAAAGCCAGCGAGCACCACCAAATCGGGTTGATAACTGTCGATTTTTTCCATCAAGGCACGATCAAAACTTTCGCGGTCGGTAAACGTTTTATGATCGAGTAATTCAGTAGGAATATTCGCCTTAGTCGCGCGCTCCAAACCAAAAACATCAGGGCGGTTACTGATAACCGCCGCTAAATTAATCGGTAACTCACCAGACTGCACGCCATCAATCAACGCTTGCAGATTGCTGCCGCTACCGGAAATAAGTACAACAACACGCGCTTTATTCGACATGAAACTTACAGGCCCTGCAAATCAACTTGTGGTTCATCGCCTACCGTTTTTGCGATATGACCAACCACAAATGCAGTTTCGCCAGCTGCCTTCAAAATTGCCAAGGCGTTGTCTTTTTCGCTCGCAGGAACGGCAATTACCATGCCCACGCCACAGTTAAAGGTGCGATACATCTCGCGAATGTTCACGTTGCCGCCCTTTTGCAGGAATTGAAATACCGGTGGGAAAGCCCAGCTCTTGGTGTCGATAACAGCTTTGCAGTCGTCTGGCAACACGCGTGGGATATTCTCGGTCAAGCCGCCGCCAGTGATGTGTGCCATAGCGTTCACTTGGCTTTCTTTGATGAGTTTCAATACAGATTTAACGTAAATACGGGTTGGCTCCATCAGAGCATCGCCTAAAGGACGGCCACCGCAGTCTTGGGTCAAATCCGCTTTAGATACTTCAATGATCTTGCGGATCAAGGAGTAACCGTTCGAGTGTGGGCCGCTAGAGGTTAGGGCGATCAAAGCATCGCCAGCTTGTACTTTGCTGCCGTCGATGATTTCAGATTTCTCAACTACACCGGTACAAAAGCCAGCCAAATCGTAGTCTTCACCTTCGTACATGCCGGGCATTTCAGCGGTTTCGCCTCCTACCAGCGCACAGCCAGCCAACTCGCAACCATCGCCAATGCCAGAAACCACAGAAGCAGCAACATCTACATTCAACTTACCGGTAGCGTAGTAATCGAGGAAGAACAAGGGCTCAGCGCCAGTTACTACCAAGTCGTTTACGCACATAGCCACTAGGTCGATACCAATAGTGTCGTGCTTGCTCAATTGCATAGCCAAACGCAACTTAGTGCCCACGCCGTCGGTACCCGACACCAGAATCGGTTGCTTGTAGCCCGCAGGAATTTCCACCAAAGACGCAAAACCACCCAATCCACCCATTACCTCAGGGCGCTTGGTACGCTTGGCAACGCTTTTAATACGCTCAACCAGCGCATCGCCGGCCTCGATATCAACGCCAGCGTCTTTGTAGCTAAGGGATTGTGGGGTTTGATTGTCGCTCATAGGTAAATTCTCAGGCTGATGCAGTCGGAGTTAATCATAGGGGTGTGAAAAAAGGCGGCCATTCTAACAGCTTGTGCGGGTTTTGGCTTCTGTGACAGGGGATAAAAGGAGGAGATGTAGTGCCAACCTAGGGCTAGATTGGCACTCAAGGGACATCATAAGAGGCGATGTTGACGCTAGCGCTCGTAAAAATCCAAATCCCGACCAAACGTTTCTTTCGCAAAATAAAGTGCAATCAACGTAATCAGCATCACACCTCCGCCAACATAGTAGAAACTTTTAATCATGTCGCCGTGGTTAGCATCTAATACCAACTTAAAGCACCATGCGATTGGCACTAACGAGCCACGAACAAAGTTAGGCACGCTGGTAGCGGCCGTAGCGCGCAGGTTGGTACCGAATTGTTCGGAGGCGTTGGTGACGAATACCGCCCAAAAACCCACGGAAATCCCCAGTAAAAAGATGGCGGTATAGAAGGTGCTGCTGGTAACCGATTCAAGGTTTAAGTAAGCCAGCATCATGACCGTGCAAATGCCATAAAAAATCAGCAAGGCCTTTTTGCGGCTACGTAGGATTTGGCTTAAACCGCCGCAGGCAAAGTCGCCCAGCACTAATCCGCCGTAGGCGGCCATGATGCAATAGGCCTGTTGAATCGTACCTTGAACGTGCAGAATCTTTGCTATTTCTGGCGCTCGCGCAACCAGCAAGCCAACGACAAACCACAGCGGCAGGCCGATCAATACGCAAATCAGCAGACGTGCAAAGCGCTCGCCCTTGCTGAACATCATCAAGAAATTACCTTGGGGAATTTTTGAGTCGTGAGCTTTCGCAAACATGTTGCTTTCAAACAGGCCAATACGTAAGAACAGCAGGGTAATCCCCAGCAATCCGCCAATGATGTAACACGTCTGCCAGCTCACAAATTGCGAAATTGTGCCAGCGACTACCGCGCCAAATACGCCGACCGAGGCCACAATCATGGTGCCTATGCCGCGTTTGTTTTTATCCATTAACTCGGTCACCAGCGTGATGCCCGCGCCCAATTCACCGGCCAAGCCGACGCCCGCTACAAAGCGCAAAGTTTCATAGCTGGTCATATTGGTGACAAAGGCGTTGAGCAAGTTAGCGATGGAATAGAGAATGATGCTGCCAAATAGAACCGCCAAGCGGCCTTTTTTATCGCCAATCACGCCCCAGAGCACGCCGCCAATCAGCATCCCCAACATTTGCAAATCCAGTAGGTGTTGGAATTTTTCAAGCAGAATAGGTTGGTCTGCCCACTGCTGGTAAAGTTCTACCAAGCTTTTTTTGCCGACAATCAAAAATAGCAGTAGATCGTAAATGTCCACAAAATAGCCAAGCGCGGCCACAATGATGGTAGTGGTGATAACTTTTTGTTGCGTACTTGTTGTGGTGTCTTGAGGGGTTGCAGAGGTCATGGCTTTATCTTTATTGGGGACAATTAATCTGTGCGCGCATTGTACAAAAAATTAGCGGGCTTACACCTTATTTCCGCTAACTTAATCTGTTGGACTAAATGCATGTGATTTTTTTGCCCAAAAGATAAAGATAAGCCTGATACAATGGGCATCTTTAATGGCGACCATGCACCGAAATAGGCAGGAGTTAGCAGTGGCTCGAATTGTGTTTTTAGTCTTGAGTATGTTTGCCCTCGGTCTAAGTACTGTGGGGGCTTGGGCGCAGCAGGCAGTCGATCCTTATCGTGTTGAAGCAAATGTGACCAGCCAATCGGACGCTGAACGTATAGCGGCAACCAAAGCCAATTTGGGCGAGGTGATCACGCGTGTTCTGGGAGATTCTGCCGCGCTGCAACATCCGCTGGTGCGCCAAGCAATTAACGATGCCCCGAATTATCTCGCCAAATTTAGTTACAGCTCTGAAAAAACTATTGTCCTGAATTATTCCCCACAAGCCATTCAAACACTTTTGCAGCAGGCGCAATTATTAGCGACTAGCGCAAGTAGGGTACAAGGTCTGACTCTTTATGTTGTTGACGTAAAAGATTTCGCCAGTTTTAAACAAGTGCAAGCCTATTTAAAATCTGTGGGTGTTATTCGCAGTGTAAATTTAGTGGGTGTTGAAAAAGATGTTATGCAGTTCAATATATTATTGGATGGTGATGAGCAGCTTTTAAAAACCACCTTGGCTGCCGGCAATAAACTGCAAGCAACAGGCGATAAGTCTCTGAACTTTCGCTGGCAGAATTGATAGGTTTTTAACGCATGAATCCGCAACAGCTTTCACTGGGCGTTAGCCTTAATGATGACGCCACCTTTGAAAATTTTTACGCACCACTTACAACGCCTAATGCACAAGTTCTATCTGCATTGCGCTTGCAAATTGAAACCGCCAACGAGCCTTTTATTTTTTTATGGGGTGCTGCAGGTTGTGGTTTGACGCATTTGTTGCAAGGCGCGTGTCATCATGCGCAATTTCTTGCGAAATCTTTTCAGTATTTTCCCTTGCGTGATTTGGCAGGTTATGCCCCCGATGAATTATTTATCGGCTTGGAAGAGTTGGATTTAGTTGTGTTGGATGCCTTAGATGAGGTGATCAATCGCCCAGAATGGGAGTTGGCGCTCTTCAATTTGTTTAATCGTTTACGCGATGCTGGAAAATTATTGATTGTGGCTGCAGTGCAGGGGCCACAAGAGTTGCCAATAAATTTGCCGGATTTGAAATCGCGTTTGCAGTGGGGCGCAACTTTTCATGTGCAAACGCTCGACGACCATCAAAAACAAGCGGCATTGCAATTCCGTGCTAAAGCACGTGGATTGGAGTTAAATGATGAAGTAGCCGCTTATATTATCCAACGTTTACCGCGTGATATGAATGAGTTGTTTTGGCAGTTGAATCGTTTAGACCATGCATCGCTTGCAGAGCAACGCAAACTGACGATTCCATTTGTGAAGAAGATTTTGGGTTTATAACGAAAAATTGGGGTCAGAGTAGAATTAAATAGAAAGGTCTTTTCGGATTAAAGTGGTTTTCAGTTTAATTCTACTCTGACCCAAATTTTAACCCCCAATTTTAGAGGCACATAAAAAAGCCCGATTTCTGTTGAGGAAATCGGGCTTTTTTATGTGCGTCTTATTTAAGCCGCAGGTACCGCTTCGCTAACTGCTTCACTTGGTTTGGTGAGATTTGCGTATTTCGCACCAAAGTAAAAAATAAAGAGATAGCAGGCGGCAGGCAACAAGAAAGAAATTTGCAAACCAATATGGTCTGCTAATGCACCCTGTATGAAAGGAACAATCGCGCCACCCACAATACCCATGCACAATAAGCCAGAACCTTGACTGGTGTATTTGCCAATGTCATGCAGTGCCATGGTGAAAATGGTTGGGAACATAATTGAGTTGAACAAACCAACTGCGATCAGTGACCACATGGCTGCGGGGCCAGATGCGAAAGTCGCAATCAGAATTAAGGTAATGGTTGAGCCCGCGCAAGCGCTCAATACTACACCAGGGCGAATAACGCGCATTACGAAGAAGCCAATAAAACGACCCACCATTGCGCCACCCCAGTACAAATACAAATAATCTTCAGCTGCTTTAGCCGCCGGCAAACCTGCTACGCGCTCAAGGCCAAGGAAGTTAACCAAGTAAGAGCCAATAGAAACTTCTGCGCCTACGTAAAGGAAAATACCTAAAACGCCTAATGCCAAACGAGGGTAAGCTTTTACGGCAGCAAGGTTAGACATAATGGCATTTTTAAAACCTTTGTCTTGCTCGTCATGTGCATCAACAATTGTTGGTAATTTGGCGAAGGCAAAGATTACCGCCAATATCAATAACGCACCTGCCAACGCCAAATAGGGCATTTGTACAGATGAAGCTTCAGTCAGGTGATATGCATGTAATTCTTCAGGAGATAGTTTTGCCAACTCTGCAGCGCTTAAAAAAGTTGCTCCGCCGAGGATAATGCCAGCCAATACTTTCGGCGCAACTGTGGTGCCCAATGAGTTAAATGCTTGGGTCAAGGTTAAGCGGCTTGATGCTGTTTTTGCAGAGCCGAGTACAGCAACGTAAGGGTTAGCAGCAACTTGCAAAACGGTTATGCCAGCAGCCAAAATAAAGAAAGCGAACAAGAAAAAGTTGTAGCTAGATGTGGCCGCTGGGTAAAACAGCATGCAACCAATAGCAGCGATAACCAAACCTGTTACAGCACCTTTTTTGTAACCAAAGCTGCGAACGTACATGCCTGCTGGTAAAGATACTAAGAAGTAAGCACCAAAGAACCACAGCTGAACTAACGCAGCTTGCATGTATGAGAGGGTGAATACAGATTTTAAGTGCGGGATAAGCACGTCATTGAGTGAGGTAATTGCACCCCACATAAAAAACAGAATAGTTACAATGATTAAAGGAATGGTATTGTTTCCTTCATTGGTTGAACTATGGCTTTGAGCCGAACCTTGCGGAATGCTTGCCATTTTTATTACCTCGTTGTTATGTCATGGAGTTTGTCGTCGCCTCTAGTACCTGCAGCGCCTTCTGCGAGCCGTCTTGCAAGTGCGCGGTACTATAATTCAAGGGCTCCAAGCTGTCACATGGTTTATAGTGGTTTGCGGGTTTAAAAAATTGCGGTGTGCGGAAGAAACTTTTTATAATCTAGTAGTCATTTTTACTTTTAGTCTTTGCGTGAATAATTAATACTGATTTTCCTTTTTCAAATAATAACAGGTGGTGTCTTTTGGCCAAGGCGACAATCGATGACGTAGCAGCGCTGGCAGGCGTGTCCATGAAAACAGTCTCACGGGTAATGAACAATGAACCCAACGTGCGACCTGCAACGCGTGAAAAAGTTGAAGCGGCTGTGGCGCAGCTGGATTATCGCCCCAATATGTCGGCGCGCAGCTTGGCGGGCAACCGTTCCTACTTGTTGGGATTGTTGTACGGCATTCCCTCGGCGCACTACGTGTTGGATATTCAAGAAGGTGTGCTCGATATCTGTCGTCCGCAAGGTTACGAATTATTGGTTCACCCTTGTAATCACCAAGATCCCAATATCACTCAGGAAATCGTTAACCTCATTCGCGATAAACGAATTGACGGTGTAATGTTGACGCCGCCCATCTCCGACAATATGACCTTAATGCACGCACTTAAACGTATGTCGGTTCCCTTTGTGCGTGTTGCGCCGACTGAAAGTAAAAGCTTATCGCCCTATGTAGAGACTAATGATCAGGAAGCGTCTTACGATATGACCTGCAAATTAATTGCGATGGGGCACTCAAAAATAGGTTTTATCTGCGGTCATCCAGATCACCGTGCGGTGACTTTGCGCTATGACGGTTACAAAGCGGCATTAATCGAAAATGATATTCCTATTTCCAATGAGCTAGTTGAGCACGGTTTGAATTCATTTGAATCCGGTGAAGTGTGCGCACGCAAATTGCTGCAAAAAAAATCCCGCCCCACCGCAATTTTTGCAGCCAACGACGATATGGCCGCAGGTGTGATGATGGTTGCGCATCAATTGGGAATTAAAATTCCAGAAGAATTATCGGTAGCGGGTTTTGATGATACGCCTGTTGCGCACCAAATTTGGCCGGCCCTAACGACAGTTCGTCAACCCATTCAGCCTATGGCAAAAAAAGCGACTGAGCTGCTGATAAAACAATTACGCGGCAAAGATGTGCAGTTGCCTGCGAGTATGTTGAGTTCAAGTATTATTTTGCGCGAATCAACGGGGGCTGCGCCGAAAAAACATTAGATAG
>JAGKXD010000178.1 GCA_021151525.1 Cellvibrionaceae bacterium
ATTTACGGTGCTTTATAGCCATCAGTTAATGTACCCAAGAACTGAATAACGTCTTCAATTTCATCAGTAGACAAAGCGGGTGCCATGCCAGGTTGACGGTTGTATGGCCCTTCGGTGATATTCACATTGGCTTTATATTGTGATGGAACGTCATTAAATTTCTGTATTGTTCCATCGGCAGCACGTGGGTACCATTCCTCTGGATTGGTATCGCGCCGCACGTAGAATCCAAGCACATCACGTAAATTATTGAACTTGCCATTGTGAAAAAATGTTTTTCTAGTTGCCACATTACGCAAAGTTGGCACTTTGAATTTTCCACACAAATCGACACGACTCGTCAAATCAGTACGATCAGGCCCACACAAACCCAAATCAAAATAACTCGCATCAGCCGTAGCAGGAATCAAATAATTACGTGGCACGCCGAGATTGTCATAGGTAAAGTCGGTAAATAAAGGAGCAGATCCATCCGCGCCTTTAGTGCTTGTGTGACAAGCAGCGCAATTTCCTTTTGTAGGATTATTGAACAACGCTAATCCACGCAATTCCTGGGTAGACAAAGAGACTTTGCCAGCAAGGAACAAATCATATTTTGAATTGTATGGATGGAAATCCGTATCTTCTTTTTGATACTCCTGCAAAGCAAAAGTGACACGATCAAATGCATCATCAACTTGATTGAAAATATCCGCACCGAAAGCCCGTCGGAATTCCTCAGCATAGGAAGTACGTTTTAAACGCTCAATCACGTCAGCTTTGCTAGCATTCGCCATTTCATGCGGCGCAAGGAAAGGACGTTGTGCTTGCTCAGCTAAGCTTTGTACGCGACCATCCCAGGTAAACCCTCCGGTCGGTGTCCCCTCATTATCGAAGAAAAACGCTGGTTTCAAATTCAAGTAACGCAATGAAGGCACGGCACGAAAACCGACCTGATCCATATTTGCTCCACCGAGTTGCACTGATAAATCATTCGTTTGTGCGTGGGCATTATCTGGATTATGGCAAGTAGCACAAGACTGCTGTCCAGAAGCAGACAAACTGACATCAGAAAAAATCTTCTGACCGAGTGTAGCAACCTGACTTAAACCACCATCAGGCGTAGTCGCTACTGGCGTAGTGCTATCACTACCACCACCGCCACATGCAGTGAGCACGGCTGATATAACTAGTAGGGAAAAACCGTAACTGATTGATTCTATGCCCACTTGACGATGAGCTATTTTTTTAAACATAGAGATATATTGTTACGTTGAAAGAATAGAAATATAAAAAACACCACCTTCAACCATTGATCATCAAGCAGTGACCCAATTGATTGACATGTGACGCAAATCTAAATGAGAACGATTTCTATTATAATTTAAAAATAATGACGGGACAAGAGCGGAGAAACGAGACGGAGATGCAGAGGAAAACCAATGAATGCTAATAGCAGTAATTAAATAAAGTTATTTTTCATGGTTTATAAACAAACTGCCAATCCACGTAGCGAGTTTGTTTTTCAAACGCGGCATCTCGTTGCAAGAAACCACTGCGTTTGATGGTCGATTTATTTGAAAGACTATAGATGCCCATCACGCCACCATCCGTTGCACGCACAATTCCCCATTCAAAGCTAGCGGTCATGGGATCGCGATAAATGCGTCGTAGGTGCCGGACTGTGGCTAGTTGCCTATTATCTTTAAGGAGATCATTCAAGCTGTTTGGATAGCGCTTCACCGTACCAGGTGTTTGCTCGTAATACGTTGTAATTGCCTTGCGGAATTCGTTTCCAATAAATAACAAATCGCGCTCTTTCTCACGTTGTTGCATTTGCGACCACATGACACCTGTTGCGGCCAGCAATTCCTGGCTAAAAAGCGCAACTGAAAAATGCTGACGTACTTTCAAACCACCTAATTCCAGCGCCCAATGAAACCGCCGACGCATAGAAATCACTCGATACCCCATGCTCTCCGCCTGCTGCCTAGCATCCGCGACATCCGCAGCCACCAGCTGCAACACAGTCACACCTTCGGGCGAGCGATAAGCTTTAAGTTCGTATTGCATGGGTGAAAGAGAGATGGAAAACGAAAGCGAAATAGAAAGCGAAGAATTTTACCAGTTAACAATATCCATATTGTCACCCGTACCACCCGGCTTGCCATCGCGCCCATAAGACAAAATATCGTAATCACCATGCTCACCCGGCTGCTTATAAACATAAGGCCGCCCCCAAGGATCCAGCGGCAAGGCTTTCTTCAAATACGGCCCTTGCCACTTAGCCTCCCCTGTCGGTTGCGCAACCAAAGCCTCAAGCCCCTGCTCGGTAGAAGGATAATGCCCCGTATCCAAACGCAACGCCTCCAATGCTTTCTCAAACGCATCAATTTGCGCCTGCGCTGCTTTCACTTCGGATTTTCCTACCTGGGCAAAATAACGCGGCGCGACATAACCGGCCAGCAAACCAATGATGAGCATGACGACTAATAATTCAAGTAGGGTAAAGCCACGGGGGAATGAAAGGCGCATGGGGTTCATTAAATTAAATTTTTAATTGGTTAGAGAAGTGCTGCAATCAATTAATTTGCATGATTATTGCATACAAAGCAATATGTTTTTGATATATACTAACGATACATATCAAAGGGAGGCAAAATGTCAACTACCGCCAAATTATTTACTACAGGACGAAGCCAAGCAGTACGGCTTCCGATGGAGTTTCGTTTCTCTGGTAAAGAAGTTTTTATCCGCCGCGACCCCACCACTGGCGAAGTTATATTGTCGACCAAACCCGCCTCGTGGCAGGAGTTTTTTGACCTTGCCGATCGTACCAAAATTCCGTCAGATTTCATGGCAGATCGTGAAGACTTACCAGCACAAGAAAGGAACTTGTTTTGAGTTTCTTCATGCTTGATACCAACATAGCAAGCTATGTCATCAAAGGCAATCCACCTGAAGTTCGCAAACGCCTGGCAACTTTACCGATCAACAGCATTGCAATCTCTGCTGTTACACAAGCCGAACTGCTATACGAATTAGCCCGCAAAGGGCATCCAACCGCCTTTAGTAATTTAATCAAGGAATTTTTACTTCGCGTGCAAGTGCTGCCTTGGGACAGCAACGCCGCTACGGTGTATGGTGATTTGCGAGCGTCTTGCGCGGCATCTGGCATCACATTAGGCGCGCTCGATATGTTGATTGCAGCACATGCCACCGCAGAAAAAGCCATCCTTGTCACACATGACAAAGCATTTGGCCTTGTGCCTGGGAGAGTTCTTACGATTGAAGATTGGGTGGAGGCTGGGTGAGTATATGCTCCAAACGCTCAGCCGCGCCATCAATAACAATTACTTGTGGCACTCAGGTACCGCCTTTTCATCTTCAATGCCCCAAGTATTCAGCCAGGTACGAACCTCCTGCCAAGTCAGATGCCGGTCGGTTTCCTTGTAGGCCACCCAAGATGTCAAGGCTTCTTGCTTAAAACTCTCGCGAGCTTCTTCACGCTCAACATACTGCTGGATGGCGGAGCATGATCCAGTGCGGCGAACGGTCATTAACCGGAGTCTATCCCCTCACTTAGCATTCAATGCTTTGAGCGCACTTTCCGCAGTCGTATCGGTAAATTTCAAAATCGCATCTTTCACTGGCGCAAACTCCTCCTCTGTCAAATCCTCAAAACGAACCGGCGTTTTAAAATTAGGCAAATGAGTAGCTGGCATACGAAGCAATTGACGCAAAGGATCCGCTCGTGCGATATCTGCTAGCGGATCAAGAGTAAATACGTTCCACTGAAAAGCTGCAACGGCGCTATAACGCGTTATTCCAAAAAAGCTGCGTGTAAACAAGCCAGATGTATCTGCATACCTTTCAGAACAAGGCCCACCCCCACATTCAAGAGAAGCCATGACACGCGCCTCTTTGAGGACAATTAATGCCTTTAAGCGCAATCGATCACGCAAACGACGAAACGCCTCTTCTTTGCCCGGCACAACTTGCCAAACATCATCTTTAGCCTGAATCAGATCAGATACATCAGAATAACGAATGCCTTCTGCTTGAAGATCAACAGCCGTAAACCCTGCTTTTTTTACGTTCTGTTGCACAATCTGTTTAACACCGGCATTCAAATCCCACTTGTAAGGAGCATTCTTTGCAAAATTATTAAAAACGGTCGTACCAACATGCGTATGAGCAGGACTGTCACCAATATCAACCAAATAGCCGACACGGTCACCTAATTTAGATTCAATATTCGGCAATTTCGGCGCTGTAGAACAACCCACAAGCAATACAGAAATGATGCATATGAAAAAATGAATATGTTTTTGTAGGTATTTCATTGGTATTTTTGCCTATTCTGAGTAAAAATTTATGTTGTTTATGCAGCAATACAACAAGAAAACGGACTCGACGTCACGCGCTGCATCTTGAAACACGTATTTAAGCTTCCCCGCAACTGGCGATAATCAAAGCCCAAATGGTCATGATGAAAAGGCAGTCCAGGCGCGATTTCTTTCACGGGACGTTCTTTGGGCGGCGAGCACAAAGTTGCCAGCAACACATTTTTGATAGAGGCATCAAACGCACCAAAACGGCGCGACATACGGAAAATCCCTTTGTACAACGCAGGCAAGCCAATTTCTATCGGCACACCAATCACCGCATTGCCAGAATCACGCAACAAGCGCGTAATTTGCGCCATCGCAGCTTTTGTTTCTGCGACTGGAAGGTGCTCAAAAACCTCCAGGCAAAACACAATATCCACTGAATGTTGCGCCACTTCATTCACATCCGTACAAAAAACAACCTGCTCCAAACCCGCCAAATTCTCTTTCGCCTCCGCCATCAAATAAGGCGTTGGCTCGTAACAAATGATTTTCGCCTGCGGAAACTGCACAGCCAACAATTTGCACAACTCACCATTCCCCGCCCCAAAATCCAATATGCATTGTGGCTGCGGCATGTTTTTTGTGATGCGGGTAGCGACGACTAAACGCCGCAACTGAAGCCAACGTTTGATGGGGTTTTTGTCTTTGAAGGTTAGGTCTGAGTAGGACATAAGTAAAAAAT
>JAGKXD010000179.1 GCA_021151525.1 Cellvibrionaceae bacterium
AATATCCTGTATTTTTCCTCAATCCATAAATAGTTACCAATACACCTGCAACATAGATATACCAACAATAACCTAAGGATAGAACCTGAAAAAACAATGAGTCTTGCTGTCCATTAAGACATAACCGCCAAAAGACTCCGAACACAAACAAGAAAAATGCAGCAGGCAATAACCAAGCTGATCCTGGCTTGGAAAAAAGCGTATATTTAATCAAGATAGAAATTTGATTAAGATTAGATTGCGGACTCACGCATTCATCTCCAGAAAAATATCTTCCAAGGATAGATAATCCACTTGAACATCGGCATTAAGTTTTTTTGCAATTTGCTCTTGCTGATCTGGAGTCCAATTCTTTAACGTGACCCAAGCTTGTTTTCCTTGAGCGCGCTGCTTAATAGCACCACTTAAACCGAGATTGGCTGGTAACTCTTCAGTCGCATTAATGGTTAGGCGAGCAATAGATTCTTTAAGCTCATCCAAACCTCCTTGATAAGTCAGCTCACCGTTTTGTAGCATCCATACCTGATTTGCAACACGCTCCATATCCGCCACTATATGTGAGGAGAAAATAATCGCACGGTTTTCATCGGCAGCTATATCCACCAGTTGCTGCAAAAATTGTCGGCGTGCGATGGGATCTAGGCTTGCGACAGGCTCATCCAAAATTAATAAATCTGGTTCATGTGCAATAGCGAGAAGAATGGATAATTTTTGACGCTGACCGACCGACATTTTTCGCGCAGCTACATCCATTGGAATCAACCACTCAGTAACCAAGCGATCCACAAGTTCTTGATTCCATGTTTTGCGAAAGGCTTTAAATAAATTAATGTGCTCATGGCCGTTAAAGCCTGCCAACAATTCATCTTGCTGCGGCACAAAGCCAATACGCTGCTTGATATCGCCTGCAATTTCAGTCGCCTTTTCACCCCAAATGCACACATCGCCAAATGAGGGGAATGCAAAACCCAAGAGGGTTTCAAGCAAAGTCGTTTTTCCTGCCCCGTTTTTTCCAAGTAGCGCAATAACATCGCCCGGTTTTACCTCAGCATTAACGCGTTTGATGATGGTGATATCACTGATCATGCGCTGCATATTGCGAACTTCAACAATTACCGGTTTCATAAATAATTCCTGTTAAATATTTACATTCAAATAAATTAATAAAATTGCAGCTATAGCATTATTAAGCCCATGAAGCAGCATTGGCATCAAAACAGAACCAGTTTTTTCCCGCGCCGCACCTATAAGCAACGCAAAGCAAAATAGCACCAGTAAAATTGGCCACTGATATTGACCAGCATGAATCGCCGCAAATAATGCAGAAATTAAAACCAAAGCACCAATAAAGCCTAAACGCGTATAACGCCAGGCCTTATAGAGATAGCCACGAAAAATAAGCTCCTCAATAATCGGCGCTATCACAACAATGGTGATAGCCAACCCCAAATGTTTTGTGCCACGCAATGATTGCAGAAAAGCCCCATCTGGCATTTTCATAAAATAGAGAAACATTGTGGATAACAGCCAATAGCCCACGAAATATAAAACCCAGCGCCCTGCAATATTTAGCGGAACCTTTTTAATTGCTAGGGTTTCCATAGCAGATTGCGAAGGAAATTTAGCAGCAAAAAAGATAACAGGTACTATGCAAATAAATTGCAATACTGCAGTAGCAGTGCGTCCCATAGGAGTTTCCAAATTACTTTTTATCTGCGCCCCAAGCGCTGTAGCATCAACATTGGTGTGATGGGCGGCCGCTGAATAACCTTCCTGTATGCCAAAATAAAATCCATACAATATGCCACTCAAACCACTTAGAAAAACAAATACGATTAACCAGCCCACACTTGATGCAACATGAGGCAAATTGGGTGTTGACTGCAGCGAGCTTTCAACTGCCGTATTCACAGCTTCGCTTATATTTATAGCGTCATTCATTTCCATTTCTCCTTATTGTAAATTTATAGGTTTAACTTTGTAGCCTGCTTTTGAAAGCTTAACTAGCAAACCATCCCTACCCGATAAATGCAGGCTTCCCACCAACACCATTTCTACCTCTGGTGTTTTTAACATAGCTTCTATTTGTGGAAGCCATTTTTGATTGCGCTCAACAATCAGCGCTTGATAAACCGCTGGAGTTTCTTTACGCATTCTTTCGCTGAAAGCATTATCTAAAGCATCTAGATCGCCTGCCTTCCAGCTCGCAATCATTTTTTCCAAATCTGTAGGCATGCTATCTATATCTTTTAAAATACTTTTAATAATTTTATTAGGATCTTCTTGGGCAAACTTTTTCATGTAGCCCAGCAAGTCATCAAGCGACTCTAATTCTCCAATAACTTTATTGTCAGTACGTGCAGTTTTATCGTAGTACGCATCTACACCTTCCCCCACGCCCAGCTTTTTACTTTCAGTGAGCGTAATAAGAATGCTGACCATGGCTGGATTAAACATCATGGTCTGGCTGAGTGGATATCGGCTTTTTGTAGAATATTCTTGCAGCGCAGCCCAATTCTCTGCATTCAAGACATCTTTTAGGGTTGCGTTGTTAGGTAGCAACATAGCTTGTGCAAAACGCTGCCCAAACTCTGGGGCTTTAGCTTTTTGCAGATCGGCTTCAAAAAATATTCTTTGCGCTTGCTGATACGCGAAATCAAATTCTGCGGGCGGAGGCAGATCTTGGTTGCGAAGAAGATGTATGGTGCCCGCCAAATACAGTTTTTGCTTTCCTTTGCTAACTTCATAAACGGTAGATGCCGCAAACAAATGCTGACTAAAAACTAATGCACCCAGAATAACCAAAGTACGAATTATTTTTTTCATATCAATTCCCTTAATAAGCTCTTACCAACTAATTATGTAATACACATCAATTGCGTGTATTACTACACTAATACACAACACCTGTTTGTGCAAGTATTAATTTTGATCAATGTGATCCCTGCAGGCAGTTAGCCGTCCCCTTAATCTCCCGCTTTAACAGCTATCCTCAATCCTCCTTGAGCAATCAACCTGTGTATACTTGCGCTCACAAAAACAAAGCCAACAACAATCGCCCCAGATCTTTTGGCAGCGATCTTGTTAAAGCTCTCTAGCAATGCATTAACACACTCTTGAACCGATTCGAACGACACAATTTCGAATTGGGTTAACTTATTAGGCTAATTCCATTAGCACGTTAAATTGAAAGGAGTAAGAAATGATTAAATCTAAGTCTTTGCGTGAAAAGGCCCTGACAATAGGCGCGTTAGTAACAGCACTCATTAGCATGAACACATCGGCCGACGACAAGCCAACAGTCAAACTCGCCATTAACACAATCCCTTATACGTTGGAGTTGGGTAACCAAACCAATGAAACTAAGACCGCCAACAATGTACTTAGCCTCACAGCATTTAAAGGTTCAGATTTGTTTGTGGGAACTGATGCAAGCAACCTTGCCGATACAGCACCACGTGTTTTATTTGAGCCCAAGGGCGACTTTATTTTTTCTACCAAAGTGAATGCAGACTTTAATGGTCTTTATGACGGCGGCGCATTGATGGTTTATAGCGATGCTGCGCACTGGGCAAAATTTTTATTTGAAATGGCGAAACCGGGCGAATTTTCAGTGACATCTACTGTTTCTCGACCAGAGAGTGATAATTCACAACACTCTGTTGAAAAAGCTAAAAGCGTCTATTTGAAAATTGCTTATGCAAAAAATATGTATGTGTTTTACATATCGCAAGATGGTGTTACTTGGCACTACGCCAGACACTTCAGTTTAAAAACCACAGCGCCGGTTAAAATTGGCTTTAGTGCACAATCTCCGGTGGGCGATAAATTTACCGCTACATTTTCCGAGATAAAATACCGAGAAGCCACCTTTAAGGATTTTTGGCAGGGGGAGTAAATTAACAATTCGCATTACATCGAATAGCGGCAATTATAGATAGAGAAATCTCCTCTATTGAAAACGATGGGCGTAATAAAATATATACTTACTACGCTCATCGTTTTTACTTTCACAGATTTTTCAACACAGAAAAGAGATATCGCCAACCAATTTTTTTGGTCAGGTTTTATTTTTGTGTTTCTCCATTAGAAACACCAGACACCCATACTCGCATTGTATCGTGTGGGTAATCCCAATCATAACCCATTTGTATAAACATAGAGCCGAAGTAAAAAACGCCGCCGCCATACATAAGTCCGCGCGCCACAGGATCTGTTGGATAAGGAGCTTTAGGAGCAACAGGCCCATCATTTCGCACCTGAGCAGAGTTTTCGTTGTAATTAAACTTGACTGGCCACGGGCTTCTTACACTGGTAAAACTCACGTTGAAAACCAAATCTGGTGCGCACATACGCAGATTTTCAAATTTCTCACTTTTGGCTGCATCAGTCCAAAGCGTCACGGTGTAAGTTATACATTCGTCTGGTGATTTTGTTTGCTGCGACCATTGCTCCAAGGTTTTTGAATAGCTCGTAACGCGTATTGCGACTTTTGGAAATGCTGGTGGGTTTTCATCATTAGTGACCGGATATGATTTGAATAAATCCTTAAGCTTGGTATCTGTTAGCTTTTGATAATTACTCGGTGTAGTAGAACCAGCATCTGAACTATTTCCTCCATTTTTATCCACAGCTTTTTTGACACTGTTTTTAATCATCGCCCCCAAATTAATCTCTGCATACGCATAAAATGACGATGTACACATGGAAGCACACAGCATGAAACGGAAAATTGCTTTTCTCATAAAAAATCCTATTTTTTAAATTAGATACCAGTAAACCCAAAAACACTTCATTGACATAATATGTTTATGCCAATGCTAGTATATAACTGAGCAAGCAAATCATAAGAGAACCAATCGAACAATCCACTAACCTGCATACAGATTTAGTGGTGATATAAACACAACAAAAATGTAATTTAAGTTATTGAATCAAATGTTGAGATAGGCGCGGGGTTTTCAATCTGCAATATTACTGACTGAAAAATCAAAAGTGACGCATTTATAAAT
>JAGKXD010000070.1 GCA_021151525.1 Cellvibrionaceae bacterium
ATAAAGATGTTGTCAGTGTTTAAAAATCGTTTGTTTAAAAATAAATTTTTTCTTTTGGGTTTAATTGCTATTTTTCTTATTGTAGCGAGTGTTTTTGGTTATCTGGAGGTAAGCAAAAAATTACATGCCAATCCTAACCATATCATCGACGAGTACATTAGTTTAAGTGGTACAGAAAAGTTGCATCTAATGCATGCAGAAAAACCAGAGAAAGGGGTATTGATTTACATTGCAGATCATCAAGATGGGAAAAAAGTAAATGACTACGCAAAGCAATTTGCATCCCTAAGTTATTATGTTGCCATTGTTGATAATGAAACCTTACTTAAAACACCTAACAACACCAACAAACAATGTCTGAATCTTGCGCAAAAATTAACTGACATTAACAAACAAATACAAAACCTCTACAAGCTCGATGACGACGAGCTGCCAATTTTAACAGCCACCGAACACAGTTCCAGCACACTCTATGCAGCCTTAGCACAGGCAAAAGCACATACGTTTCACGCTGCGGTTAGTATTAACTTCTCATCGCAATTAAACCTGCAAACGACGCTTTGTGAACAGCAAGCGTTTTTGGCTATTGAAAATCAACAAGTAAAGCTCAACGCCATAAAGCGAGTACCAACAAGCTTTTATATTTTTCAAGATAAAAATGACGCTCCTGATTCAGCAAAATTTGCTGAAAGTATTGGCAATGTAAAATTGACTATCGCTAATGATCCAACACAACACGCATCCACAGAAGCCATCCAAATATTGCAATGGCTCGACCCTCGTCTCGCCGATCAAATCTCCTCTGATGCTAGTGACGGTAACATCCCGCTAATAGAAGTACCTTGTGAAGCAGAGGGAACAACCCCTGCCCTCGCAAAAGACTCCATTGCTGTGATTTTAACGGGCGATGGTGGCTGGGCGGAAATTGATAAAAACCTTGCAAAAATTCTTGCCGAAAAAGGCATTCCCACCGTAGCACTCGATTCACTGAGCTATTTTTGGAAAGCAAGGACACCCGAAGAAACTTCAGCTGATATTGATAGCGTCATCGTACAATATCTCGAAAAGTGGAATAAAAAGAATGCTATTTTAATTGGATATTCATTTGGCGCAGATGTACTGCCCTTCGTGGCCAATAATCTCCCCGCAGAAACTCAGCGTAAAATTTCGCTGGTTGCTTTGTTAGGCATGGGAAAAACAGCAGCTTTTGAATTTCGTTTATCAAGTTGGATGAACGCAGACACCAACCAAAGTCGCTTACCAATTATGCCTGAACTCGCCAAAATGAAATGGGCGAATAGTATTTGTATTTACGGTGTAGAAGACGACGCGGCCAATTGTTTGCCCACCGCCGAGCTTGGCGTGAAAACTATTAGCATGCCGGGTGACCATCACTTTGATGAACGTTACGATGAGTTGGTACAACATATTATTGACAACGAGAAGCCAAACTAAACGTATTTAACTCAATTTTTCAACGGGGATTGAGAAGAAGAATACTGACCCCTTATCAATCTCTGTTGTATACCCAATGCTGCCGCCCATGCGCTCCACTATTACACGAGAAATACTTAAACCCAAGCCAGTACCATCGCGTTTGCGAGTGTCTGAGCTATCAGCTTGTGCAAATTTTTGAAATATTTTTTTACGAAATTCCTCCGGAATACCAACGCCAAAGTCTTCTACCGAAAAAATTATATCGCTGCCACTTAGCTTGGCTGAAACAATGACAGTTCCCCCCATATGGGAATACTTAATCGCATTAGAAATCAAGTTAGACATAACTTGTAAAAATCGATCCACATCTACAAGCACTAAAATACGTTTATTCGCTATGGCTTGGTTATCCAGAGCCAAATGTACTCCGTACTTCACCGCGTAACCGGTGTTTTGATCTATAGCTTGTCGCATTAAATCATTAGCATCGCAATCGGTAATATCTAATTGCAGCTTACCAAACTCTAATTTCTCAATATCTAATATATCATTGACTAAACGCCCTAATCGCTCCGCGTTATTTTTAGCAATCACTAATAAGTCTATCGCCTTGTTTGGAATTTGAGGAATTGCCCCTCCTACCAACAAGCCTAAAGCTCCTGTAATTGAGGTTAGTGGAGTTCGTAGTTCATGACTCACTGTGGACACAAACTCGCTCTTTAAATTATCGACTTTTTGACGCGCAGCAATGTCATGTATAAAACAGCTATATACTCGACGATCTGGCAAATTTATTTTGCTCACACCAATTTCGATGGGCACCTTACTACCGTCTTTGGCAACACCGATTGTCTCTAATGACTTCCAAATAGAGCTGTCATTATTTGATAGGGCCGGCGCATCAGATTCGATAAAAAAATCATGGAAAATGGGGATAATAACCTCAGCACTACAGCCCAACAATTGTTGCGCGCTCAATTTAAACAAACGACAAGCAGCTGGATTTGCGCGTTCAACACAACCACTGTCATTAATAACAAGAATTGCTTCTACAGCACCATCCAAAATGGATTCCAGCTCTCGAGTACGCCACTCGACTAATGAGCTAATATATTGTGTGCGGCCAGTTACCAACAATAGAAATCCGCCTAATAAACTGCAAAAAAGTAACCCGCCAACCAACACATACCAAGATTGTCCGCTTAGCTGTTTGGCCATGTATTTTTCCGTGGGCGTTACACTTAAACGCAAACTACGACCGGCAATATTTTGCTGGGTAGTCCAAGCATATGATTGCGCGATAGGCGATACGCTTGCTGAATCTTGATATAAATTAATTGGCGCATCACCGTCTGTAATATCATCCAATCTAATCACAAAATCTGCTTTTGAATATTTGTGATGAATAATCTCAAGTTGACGACTTACTTTAACTAATGCGGTTACGTAACCTCGCAATAACTGATCGCGCATAGCAGGAGATTTGGGCACGTCCAAGGTTTTATAAACTGGAAGATAAATGATGTAGCTTAAATCTTGCGCATTAGCCTGCAGCAAATGAATAGGGGCAGTCATAGAAGGGGAACCGGTTTTATTCGCGAAACCTAACGCCTTACTACGAACAGCCTCAGACTCAACGTTAAAACCCTGCGCATAACTATTTTTTGAGTAGGGCTCTATATATGTAACAACCACATAATGCTCAGACTCTGGAGCCAATCTCGCCTGCCCACTGGTGTTACCTTCTGTGATTGCAAAATTTTTAAAACCTTCCGTAATGAGTTTTTGCTCAAAATCCTTTCTTTCAGATGCCAATACTTTTTGATTCCACGCTAAAGCGGTGACCGCATTTTCACCACTCAAAAGTTCTGCGGTAAACAACCTGAAATCTTCAGCGGTAACATTATCGGATGCAACATAAAGTCCTTTTAGTGGAATGAGTGCATCTATGTGCCGCGAAAATCCTGTGAAAAGTTGGTCAGCTATTTCTTTAGCATTTTCTTGCAAGGCACGCTCAATTTTTTGTTGATCATTATGACTTGCGCTAACAAAAATGCTTACAATCAAAGCACAACTTGCGATTAATGGAATACCTACTGTTTTAAGCCGACTCCCCCAAAGCGTTCGCGGTTGGGCAAACAATATAAATATTATTGGTGCCGCAATAAGTACGCCTATCGCATCCCCTGTCCACCAAGTGAGCCAACTATAAAGCGTATGCGAAAATGGAATTACACCATTTAAACAGAGTGCAGCCACACCTACGCTTGCACTAATACTGCTGGCAACTGGGCCACCTAATGCAAAGAATAAAAATATACTCCACTCATCAATTAATTCATTTGGAAACCCAATAGTTTTTTTAACCAGCGACGAACCTGCCCATGTAGCCAAACAACTTCCTAGCGCGATTTCTGCTGAGACACTAATAACGGAGAGCCCAAAGGGTGCTCCACCGCTCACTGACATACTGGCATTCAGAATTACAGAACCTATAAAAACACCCAACAACATTGGGTTACCCCAAAGTAAAACAGCAGCGAGAGAAATACCCAAGGGAGGGAAAATAGCTGTGGCAAATCCTGGGGGAATAGCAAGTAGCAAGGCCAAACGCCCAGCCAATACGTATGCAATTGCTAAAAGGAAAACTCTGCTTACTTGCAGAAATCTAGGGGATAGCACTGAGAACATAATCCTTCTCTATAATGATATTCCATAAGCCTAGCTGAAAATTATCAAGCTGCGAATATCGCTTACTTTTTCCTTAATTTATAAAACAAAAAGCCGCTGATATCTACAGCGGCTTTTTGTCGTTCTACGTTTTAACCTACAGCTTAGCCTTTCAGTAACGACAAGACTTGTTGTGGTCGTGCATTAGACTGAGCGAGCATCGCAGTTGCGGCTTGTTGCAACACTTGCGCCCTACTCATAGCCGCCGTTTCTGCAGCGAAGTCAGCATCGACAATACGTGAACGGGACGCTGATGTTTTCTCCGAAACGTTTGCGAGGTTGTTGATGGTAAATTCCAAACGGTTGTTAATCGCACCCATTTGCGAACGCACATCGTTGATGGTATCCAATGCTTTATCGATGATACCAATCGCTTTTTGTGCGCCAGCTTGAGTTGCGATACTGACACTACTCAATGAGCTACCGAAACCCAATCCTGCAGACGCTTTGTTTTGAGAGATCAAACCCGTTACCACTTTACCGTTTGCGGTCACATCCAAACTTATTGGATTGTTACTCAAAGAATTCAACTGAATTGATGCCAATACGTTAGTAACATGTCTACCAACTGGCCCCGCCAGACTTGTATCCAAACCTAAAGTCGCCAGTGTTTTTCCGCCCTGAGTATCACCCAAGTCGATTGAGAAAGCCGAATTAGAATTCAGGATTAACTGACCAAGGTCGTTCAACGAAGCGTATACACCAGTGTTCGCCTGCTGTGCATTTAACTCGGAAATTACAGTCGTCAAGTCAGACACATTGCTCAGCGAAATTTGCGTATTATTCAAACGAATACTACCGGTGGTCGCCGTACTAGGTGAATAGCTACCTGCTGGAACACCTGCGGCCACTGCGGCTGTCAAACCTAAATAAGCCGTAACAGTTGCACCATTGGTCGCACCATTGGCGATGTTAATTTGACCTTCGGAAAACAAATGTATTTTTGAAGCAGAATCTAGGTAAGCCGTTACGCCAGTTGTCGGCGATGCAGCGTTAATATCCGCGATTGCTTGAGCAATAGTAGTACCCGTCATAGCAACTTGAATACCGTTGATAGAAATTGTATCCGCCACTGCGTTCGCTGTGCTACCAACTGGGTTACCGGTAACTTCAGTCGATAATTTCAGGCCATTAAAGTTAGAAACACTTTCGGATTTAAGGCTAGCAATAACACCCGTTTGATCACTCACTTTGTTGATGTTATCCACCTTGCCCTGCAAGGTTCCGGTATTTTCCCCACTAATGGTGATTCCATTAATTTTCAAATCGCCGAATGCTAAGGTTTTCGTCGAATCTGCTGCAGGGATGTGCTGCCCGAATATCGAAGCTTGCGTACGAGTATCTTGGAAGCCCAAAGCCGACAAAAGAGTTGGCGCTTTGGTACTACCTAGCGACAAGCCCAATGCGGCAGCTTCGCCCGCAACTGATTCGCCAACAGTGATATCGCGCCCTTTCGGATCTGTTAATACAATTTGGCCAGATGCGTTGGATGCAACAACACCTGTATTTAATGTTTGCGCGTTAATCGTAGCAATTGCCGAGCCTATACTTGTACCAGCTGTGAGTGCGATATTGACGCCATTCACCACCAAATTCGCAGTCACGACAGAAGCCGCAGTATAGGTACCTGCGCTTACAACTGTAGGTTGTTGTGCATTCGGTCCTTGAGTAATTACAATGTCTTCACCATTTTTGGAGGTCAATGCAATCTGACCAAAACTTGGAGAAACAACCGCGCCGAGGCCGGTTAAGGCGCCGCCCCCCGAAATCGTCATGGTTGCCCCATTATTATTGGCAAGCGTAACTAGCCCTGACTCTGTCTTAGTTGCCTGCACCAAACCACCGGACTGGCTATTAATCGCCTCAATCAATTCGTCCATGTTGTTTGTATTGGTAATCGAAAACGAAGAGGTTGTACCGTCTGGGTTAGTTAGACCTATGGTGATTGGGTTTGCCGAAGTGGCGACCCCTGTACCCACTGTAGTAGTAGTCACCTCGTTAAATGCTGTTGCCGTGATACCGTCAATTTTTTCATTGATATTTGCCAGCAACTTCTCGAAGGTATCTGGCGGAACTTTTGTCCCGTCGAACGCGCCAATGCTCTTGCCATTAATAAGAATGTCACCATCCTTGAAACTAGTCGTGGTAATAGCTTTGCTTAGGTGATTCCCCGTTACATCTCCGCCGGTTGATCCCATACCCAGTGTTTTAGCATCCATTTTCGGGATCTTCATGGTAATAGTTTGGTTGGCGTCAGCACCGACCTGCAAATTCACTTTGCCCAGAGTCCCGTCTAACAACTTCTGTCCGTTAAACGAAGTTGAAGTCGCAATACGATTCAATTCAGCGGTTAGTTGTTGCACCTCTGCATCCAACGTTTTACGGTCGGCATCGCTATAAATACCGTTCCCCGCCTGAATCGCCAATTCGCGCATGCGTTGCAAAATGTTGGTAGTTTCCTGCAACGCACCTTCAGCGGTTTGAATCAAGGATATACCATCGTTGGCATTTCGGATTGCTTGATCGAGGCCGCGTACTTGCGAGGTCATACGGTTGGAAATCGCCAATCCCGCAGCATCATCTTTTGCCGAATTGATACGCTGACCAGACGACAAACGCTCTGTAGATTTATCTAATGCGCCACCGGAATTCATCAATTGACGTTGAGAGTTCAGAGACGCAACGTTTGTGTTAATAACTAAAGACATGATTTATCTCCTAAGGATTTTTCCTGCTCAGAGTCTTAACTCTCTGCGACAAGTCAATGATGAAGCCCGCAAGAAACTTGAAAACTTCGTGGCAGATCCCGGCAAACTTGTTCAGTTCATAGCGTCAGGATTTTGTTACTTCTTTGCCTAAATGACTTTTTGCACAGACTGTGCCAAAAACAAACAAAAGAAAAATTGCAACAAAAATATGAAGATAAAATCACATCAAAAATTTCGAAAAAATTCCGTATCTAGCTAATTTAAAATCAATACAGAAGCGATGAAAAATTACTTAACTCCACTTTAAAACCACTGCCAAAAAACCTCAAAATCCAAAAATTAAATCCCTTTAAATACAACACGTTAAGCAACAAAGGCATCCATTTAAAGCAAACCAACTTGATTGAACAATTCATGAAAAATATTTTAAAAAAACCATGGAGAACTGATTTATTTAACTGCCAACTATTAATCGACATCTCAGCTAATGTCTCAATGAAATTTCCGTGCAAATGACCTAAGCACGTGAATAAAAGGTATTGACCAAAAGGTTATAAATTCTTGCCGCTAAAGAAGTTAACGGCAAAGAGTTGCCGCTCAAATAGAGGAAAGGAAAGGAGAAGCGGCAGATACAAGCGGAAATTTTTTAATTTCTAGCGACACATTCGGCTAATCGCAAAGAAAATTGCCAGTGTTTTGACTGAAAATACGGACAAAAAAAAGGAGCAGCTCTCGCTGCTCCTTTTTTTTGAGTTTTTAACTCGTTTACCTAATCAGATATTAGGCTTGCGCACTGAATAATTGGAAGTTGCCATCTGCATCTTGGCTGTGAGCTAACTTCAAGAAAGTTTCATCGGGGATTTGACGAATTACTTCTTGAGTTGACCTATCCAAAACCTTAACAACTGTCTCACCTGATGCTTTGTCGTAGCTGAAATGCAAATCTCGCTGAGTAGATTGAATGTATTCATTCATTTGGGCTACTGCAGCCTCTACGTGGTCTTTCATTTCCTTGAGGTCAGCGTGCTGGGCTTTTACTGCTTGTGGCTCATCGCTGCTATTGCTAACAGGATTTTTATTACCCGTTGACGCCGATACAGCTTTTATCGGTGACACCGGTAATGCAGCCTTAGGGATCTCGTTCATAATCTAGCCCTCGAAAAAATTCACCAGAGGTTGCCCTCTGGTGAGGTTAGCTAACTTATCTCAAGAGTGACAACACGTTTTGTGGACGTTGGTTAGCTTGTGCCAACATGGCCGTTGCCGCTTGTTGCAACACTGTAGCACGGCTCAAGTTTGCAGTCTCTGAGGCGAAGTCCGCGTCCACGATACGTGAACGTGCAGATGTTGTCTTCTCAGCGATACTGGACAAGTTAGATACGGTGAAGTCCAAACGGTTGTTGATAGCACCGAGGTTTGCACGAGTATCGTTGATGGTGGTTAAAGCATTGTCGATTACTTTAATCGCCGCCTGAGCCCCGACTTGAGTATCAATACTTACACTCGCAATCGACGATCCAAAACCGCCGCCGGAGGCAGAAATATTTTGATCAATAAAGCCTGTCGCAGTCTTGCCGTTGGAACTGGTATCAATACTGATTGGCGTACCCTTAACTGAAGTAAGCTCAATTTTGGGGTTAACGGTTTCAGTATTAGTTGCATCCTTATCAGACCCCGCAAGCCCCAGCAAACTAATGGTTTTAGCACCGTTGTGTAAACCAGCTTTAACAGAGAAGGCCGCACTAGAGTTCAGTTGTAACTGGCCGTTTTCGTTAACGCTGGCGTATACACCGGTGGTCGCTTGTTTGGCGTTAATTTGATCTACCACACCACTTAAGGTTGCAGATAAAGAACCAGTCAAATCAATATCCACGTTATTGATATTCAATGAACCCGCATTTGCACCCGTGGTGAAAGCTGCCGCAACTGTAGTTGTTGGCGCACTGATAGAACCGGTGAACGCGGTTGGTATAATACCATCCAACTCTGCGCCACCTGTGTCGCCTAAGCTGATGTTAGCTTCACTGTATATGTGCAAATTTTGATCGGCATCAAAGTAGGCAGTTACACCTGTCAAACTCGCTGCTGCAGTGATTGCAGCCTTAATTTCAACTTTTGTACTGCCTGACGCAATAGTGATTTGCACACCGTTGATAGACAATTGAGCTGCCGCTGTAGTGGTACCACTTAGCGTAGAGGCCAAGTCCACGCGAGTACGAGTAAGATCAGATACTCCAGAAATCTCTGCCTTCAGTGCTGCGGTTACACCAGTCTGGTCTTTTACTGCGTTGATGTTCGCAACCTTACCTTGCAAGGTGCCCGTATTGGTGTCACTGATGATAACACCATTGATTTTTAAATCGCCGTAAACTAGAGACGTATTGGCGGCAGTTGTCCCCAAAGCGGTACCTACTGTTGTACCCGCCGCCCGGGTTTCTTGAAAGCCCAAGTGAGCCAATAGGCCGCTTGCTGCGTTACTACCTGTAGCTATGCGCACTGCTGAACCATCATCACTTGAAACAGTCAATTGCGGCTGCACCGCGGTACCTGACGTAATTCCTGAGCCCATTGCAGTAGCGGTGTTTGTAAGCTTGATGCTTGCTCCCGTGTTACTCATGACGGATAAGTAGCCATCTGCCGTTTTAGATGCAACAACAGCACCGTTAGCTTGAGCATTAATAGCCGCAACCATTTCATCCATGTTATTGGTGCCTTGGATGACAAATTGGCTAGTGGTGCTGTCAGCATTGACCAAATCAATTTTCAAAGTAGCAGCCGAGGTTGTAATACCATCACCAGCGGAAGTTGCGGTAACAGTATTTACTGCACCTATCGTTACGCCAGACAACTTGCTGTTAACCGCAGTCAAGAATTTAGACAAGCTTGCTCCAGCAGCAGTGCCGTCAAATGCACCAATGTTTTGACCATTAATCAAAACATCGCCATCGTTAAATTTGGTAGCCGTAATTAGTTGATCAAAATTGGTACCCAACACGTCAGCAGCAACTGAACCTAACCCGAGTGATTTTGCATCGGTAGCAGCAATTTTAAAGCTAATAGTTTGATTTGATTCAGAACCCACTTGGAGTTTGATGTCGCCCAACTTACCATCCAACAGGTTTTGTCCGTTGAATGACGTTGATTTAGAGATACGATCCAATTCCGCTACTAGTTGTTTACTTTCAGCGTTCAGAGTCGCACGGTCACTGTTACTGTAGATACCGTTCGAAGATTGAACCGCTAGTTCACGCATACGTTGCAGAATGTTGGTTGACTCAGCCAACGCACCTTCAGCGGTTTGAATGAGAGACACGCCATCGTTAGCGTTACGAACCGCTTGGTCAAGACCGCGGATTTGAGAGGTCATTTTGTTAGAAATCGCCAAGCCTGCAGCATCATCTTTAGCAGAGTTGATACGTTGACCTGATGACAGACGTTGTGTTGCGAGGTCTTGTGCGGTACCAGAACTCAACAACTGACGTTGAGCATTTATAGACGCACTGTTTGTGTTGATAATTAAGGCCATGATAAATCCCCTAGAGTGATTTTTACTGCAGCGCTGACGCTGAAGTTAGTCGGTTGTTGAAGCCTGAACATCGGTCGCATCAGCACTTCTGTAAAGGTTATCGCCCGACTTTTCACTAGCTTTAGGGGATTTTTATAAAAAACTTAAAACATTTATCGCCAAAATTAACAACTTGTATTGCGGGAAGTTATAAAAACAAATTTAGCCAACATTTAGCGTCAAATTAACGACCATAAGCCTCAAGCGCTTTATCGGACTGATTCATTTGACGTAACTCTGACGCAATTCTATCGCGTTGCAAACTTGTGTGAGTATCAAGGTCATCATTCAAACTCTGAATTTGAACGATGATGGCTTTAGCCTCTTCAACTAAATGCGCATCTTGAAGAGCTTGCAGGTAAACGTCGTCATCCAGAAAGGTTACATGCTGCTGATATTTATCCGCAGCCGTGTTCATGGCCTCCCAGTCTTCAGCTTGCGCTAATTGCACCAGTTCGTTTACACGATCCAATATTTCGTACAAAGGCTTTAATAATTCATTATTACTCATAATAGCCACCTTAAAGGACTAATCATAAAAAGAACTAACCATAATAAGAATGCGGTTGCAGAAAAGAAAACTCAACCACCCTAACCTACATATATTTAAATAAACTTAACTCGCTGATCTTAATAAAGCTTTGTTGAGCAGCGCTTAATACAAAGGTTTGCATTTGTAACCGTGTAGAAGCCTCTGCGTAATCCAAATCCTGAATCTGAGCCAATACTTCTTTGCTGTTTAATTCAATATCTGAATTTAAATTTTTTGTGCTCTCTAACATATTCTGACGTGCACCTACCTCACCTTGCACGGCAGAAATATTAGTCATGACATTATCCAAACTCGCTAAAGTTTTAGCGACAATTTTGGCAAAGTCATCCTTACTTGCTTGCGTATTATCAATTGTCTTCATCGCATCGCTTAAGCGTGAAACTGTAGTCAATAGACCTTGCTTACCCGTGGACTCAATTACAAATTTATCTCCAGGCGATGCTAAAACACCTTTTGAAGAAGTAACGGGATTACCACTAACACCTATAGCAGCCAATAGATTTGGACCAGCATTCGTGAGCGAAATAACAGAATTATTTAATGACGACAATCCCTGCGGTGTGGCAATCACGCCCAATTTAGCCAACTCAACTGCATTGTTACCATTATTCAAGGCTGCAGCCAAAGTTGTTGCGTTGGTTACGTTTGTATTTAGCGTTAGCGTGACCGTTTTACCATTGACAGTAATATCCACAGTTTCAGGTGTAGTCGCAAACGAAAATGTAGATGCGCCAGGATAATTAAATGGAATATTAGGCGTGGTAGTTCCTGCACCTTGTGTTGTAACACCTGTGATATTACTAATCGCAGCGGTGGACGCATTTTTAATAGTGATATTTAAACCGGTTGCCGATGTAAACACACCTGTATCTGACAAACTAATTCCCAAGTTTTGCAATTTTTTATAATTTGCCGCAGCAGTCGATGTACTGTAAGGCAAGGTGCTGTAAAAAGATTTATCAGTAGCACCACCTAATGCAGTAATAAAATCATTAAGCGCATTAGTACCTGAAGTGGTTGCGAAATTTTGATCCAACACTAAGGTTTCCGTTACACCACCCACAGTAATATCAAAAGCCCCAGGAGTGACTGAATAATCTTTATCTGCGGCTATTGCGCCAGTAAACGCCGCTGAGCTCATGGATATTGTTGAAGGTACCGCAGCAATACCAGGATAAGGCGATCCAGAAATTGAAAACTTCGCACCATTAACTTTTATATCTTGCCCTGAAACATACACTTGTTTATCAACTAATACTTTACCCGATGAACGTTCAGTAATCGTATAGTTGGGCGATGGTGGGTTAACAGATGAATTTGCATTAAAGGTTACCAACATATCTTCTGGAAACAATTTATCAAAAGCAGCTTGATCATAAACATCACCCACACTTATAACTGCAGGCGGTGTGGCTTGGTTAGATGAACTTGGGCGAGTGTTAAATGTGTTGTGGCTGGCGGGAATATCCATAAATATTTTTTTGCCAGAATCGCTTACTGCAACAGTGACCGTGGTAGATGCTTGCACACTCAATTGGCCCTCATCACCTTGGTATGAATAGTTGCCACCACCGTTATCTACAAAAGGTTGAGTCTGACTTTGAAAGCCCGCAAAAATATATTGGCCAGATGCATTGCGAGTATTTTGCAAATTCATCAATTCTCCCAAACGACTATCTAACTCTGCTGCCATAGCTTTGTAATCAGATGGTGTTAATACCGCCGTGTTACCTGAATTTACGGTCAACTCTTTCAACCGCTGTACAAGCGAAACCACTGACTGCAAGGTGGTATCTTCTAAGGTTAAATTATTGTCGGCAGTGTCAATATTTTTCGTAAATTGCGTTGTGCGCGATAGCTCCTGATTCAGCATTAAAATTGCAGTCGCAGCAACAGGATCGTCCGCAGGCGATAGCACGCGCTTTCCGCTGGAAATTTGTTGGTTGGTTTTATCAACGGCAACCTGCGCATCACGCATACCAATGTTGGCGATGTTATAAATTTGTGAGGTTGATACGCGCATAATATTTTCTCCAGTAGGCGCTGATTACCATCAGTGCTAATAACTCAGTAAGTTCGCTAACCTATTGACCGTAACGTTTAGCCTATTGACCGCAACAGAGAATCAAATAAATCTTTGGCGACTGTAATCACGCGAGCGTTTGCGGTATAAAGTTGTTGAAACTGAATCAGGTTTGCAGCTTCCTCATCCATGTTCACACTGGAAACACCATCGCGCATGGATTTGGTTTGTTCTAAAAGACTTCTACTTGCATCAGTATTAATTTGGGATAAATTACTTTTGGTTCCAACCTCTTCCACCAAACGACCGTAACCTTGGCTAAAACTCATGGAGTTATTAGACATAGTGGCGTTAGTTTCTAATGCGGTCATTGCCAAAGCATTGCGATTATCATTTTTTGAATCTTTATTGAAATCAACCGTAAAAGTATCACCTGCTTTAGGTGCGCCTGCGATTTTTACCTGATATCCCATGTAGGACGATTGTGCAAAATTTGCAGCTGTTGAATCACCCAATAATTGGCTTGTACTTGGAGATGTCGATAAGGTCACACCATCTTCCAATGTGATATCAATTTTTCCACCAATCGTAATCGCACTCTGCTCCACTGTTGGTGTTAAATTTGAGTCTACTCCCGACAAGCGCACGTTCGGATTTCCAGTGCCATCATTCACACTAATATTATTGATAGTCGTGTTGGTTGCGGTAAAACGAAGATCCAAGTTCACCCCAGAGGACGCAACCAAATGTATCTCTGGTCGTCCAGTGACAGGATTACTGCCACTCTCTGCACGAATACCCAAAGCTTTTAAATTTGCATTGGAGTTAATTTGATCGCGTATGTAGTTGTTGAAATTGGTTTCACCTATATATGGGTCTGTCGGTGTGGTGTAATTTGGATCTGGTACAGAGCTGTCTAAATTAGGGCCGTTATAGCGTATTAGATTTTCGCCATTCAATGACAACTGCAAAGGCGATGTAAATGCTGTTGGATCAATATTTACATCAGTGATTGTTGCAGTCGTGTAAGCATGAGCTGTTACACCATGAATACTATTTAATTGCGTCGCAGTTTGTGCTGCAGAAGCGTTCGAACCCGTAATCATCACTTGGCTCGTAGCTAAACCAGTCGCCTTGTCTGTTGACGAAAACGTAAATTGTTCCGCAGGATAACCATTAGTTTGCGCAGACAAGGCAGAATTTAATGTGACCGGTAACTTACCTGAAGGCAAACCAATACGTGCGCCGCTGCCAATAATGCGTGTTTCACCTTTATCTGTAGTGAAAATGGAATTTTCACGATTGGGATAAAAAGTCTGCTCGCTCATGGCTGGCACTAGAGGTTTAGGGTGCGCAGGATCAGTGTTATCTAAAACTTCATAGGTAGTATCTGACGTAAAATGAATTATAACGGGAGGCGATAATTTCCCCGGCGTAGCATAAGTAGGTAACAATTTATTATTTGCGTCGTACAGGCTTAATACTTCACCCGCACTCACTGTACCGTTCCCCGTATTTGAACCTGTTTTAGTCGTTCGAATTGGCGATGCAAAGGCCAACTGATCTGGAGTTTTTAACAGTGATTGAATATCCCGTGCACCATTGTGAGTAGGCTGCAACGTAAATGTATCGCCACCTTGAAATGAACCGCTTTCCAAGGTTAGCTTCAAGCCTTCAAATTTTATTTCTTGTGGATATCCACCCGACAATATTCCCTGACTAACGATTGAATTATCAGACACACGTTTAATACTGTAATTGTTGGTACCCGCAGCTATGTCAAATTTATAATCATCAATCGTAATTGCACTAGAATCCTCAATGGTTAATGACAAAACACGATCATCAGGCTGCGCATTATTGCCATGCACAACACGTGCTGAGCTATTAGTTGCATCATTAATGTCGGTAAACATAGCGCTACCATAATTACCGTTTGCATCTAACCCCTGGGTTTGAACTTTATTAAAAGTATCGCTCATTACAATAGCAATACGACCCAACTCGTTTAACGAAGGTTGCAATACATCTTTTTTAAATTTTAATAAACCGCCAAGCTGACCACCGGAAACTGAATCGCTGATATCAGACGCTACTGTATTGGTATTTAAATAGATTTTTCCGCCATTGCGCACACTAAAGCTACCAACGTTAGGCCCAACTACTAAAGGCTCACCATTACCAATGAATACGTTGATATCACCACCATCTTGCTTTACCAATTGTACTGAAGCCAATTCAGATAGTTTTCGTAAAGCCTCGTCACGTTGATCGAGTAAATCATTCGGTTGACTGCCAGAACTTGATGCGTTTTTTTCGGCAATAGATTGATTTAAATTCGCAACCGATTTTGCCAACGCATTTATTTGGCCCATGACGGTACTAATTTCGTCATTTACGCCCTTTTCGGTATCGGTTAGTCGGTCATACAGCGTGTTATAACGCAATGTCAAACTCTGTGTTTGAGTAATAATCAATTGTCGCGCCGGTGATGACGAAGGATCACTTGCGCCATTTTGTAATGCTGAAAAATAGCTTTGTAAGCTACCCACCAACCCTGTTGCTGAATCTGAAAAAAGTTTATCGACTTTGCCGATGTTTTGATTGTATTTATCCAACTCGTTAAAGCTAGTGGTATCCAAACGAATTTGTGTGCTGAGAAATTCGTTAACAACTCTTTTAACGGATTCGGTATTAACACCCGCACCTAAGAATCCTGAATTACCGAATTTTTGTTCAGGGCGAGTATTAAAATTAACTTCCTGACGATTGTAACCGGCAGTATTTGCATTGGAGATATTGTTACCCGCCGTGCGCAAAGCGACTTGGCTAGCCTGCAAACCTGAAATAGCATTAGAAAGAATTCCACTCATGATTGCGCTCCTACACTAGCCACTGAATCACTGCTGGAGTCAGTGGCGGTGCGAATTGAATCGCTATTGAGTATGCGCTTAATTTTATCCGCATAATTGGGGTCGGTCGCATAACCTGCTTTTTGCAAAGCGTCTGCATAACTTTCAGAATCTGTACCGGCTTCCAAGGCTTCTTTATAACGAGGGTTGGTTTTGATTAAACTTACATAATCTGCAAAGCTTTGTGCGTAGTCATCATATTGACGAAATGCGGAGCGCTCCTGTTGAGTAACACCTTGTTTATTTTCCAAGGTATTTACTGTCACACTTTTACCCTGCCAACCTGCCGCTTTTATATTAAAAATATTAAAAGAGTTATTACCTTGGGCATCATGAATAAGATGCTTTCCCCAACCAGTTTCTAAAGCTGCTTGCGCCAAGATAACATCAGTACTTACATTTAATTCTGCTGCAGCTTTTTCAGCATAGGGTTTTACGCACTCAACGAATTCTTCTGGTGTTTGTGCGATAGCACTCTTAGTACCGGAGCTTGCATCAACGGTTGAAGCACTTGCCTTACGAGTAACCGCTGGCAACCTAAAAGATTTTTCAAGAGTTTTTATAGATTCAGATTTTTTATTAACATCAACTGGCTTGCCGTAATTTCTTTGCATTTGCTCAAACATGGATTTTGCCAATCCAATTCCTTCACCACTGGTTAAATTTAACACCATTTGCTGATCCAGCATTTCTTGATGGAATTTAACTTCTTCACTGGAAAACATGTCACCATCAGCAAACACCGCATTGGCATCGCGCATAGATTTCAACATTTGCTGAACAAACATGGCTTCGAATTTTTTTGAAATTTCTTTTAATGCTGCAGGATCGTTATGGCGGCCCATAAGCTTTACAGAATTTAATGAATTCTGATCAAAGTAATTATCTTTAATGGCAGTAGTTCCACCGGTGGCTGATGTACCAGCCAACGCGCTTGTTAATGATGAGTTATCAATAGACGTCATTTAGATCACCACTAATTCAGCTTTAAGTGCGCCCGATTGTTTTAAGGCTTCAAGAATCGCCATTAAATCGCTCGGTGAAGCACCTACGTTATTAACCGAACGCACTATGTCATCCAGTGATGCACCAGGCGCGAACTTGAACATGGGGTTAACCTTCTCGGACGCACTAACTTTACTGCTTGGCACTACAACCGTTTGACCTTGACCCAAAGCATTGGGTTGGCTCACCGTTAAACTTTCTGCCACAGTAACAGTGAGACTACCGTGAGTAACCGCGACCGGTGAAACACGAACATTTTTACCAACAACAATGGTGCCGGTACGTGAATTGATAATAACTTTTGCTGGCTCATCACCTAATGTGACATCAAGATTTTCAAGCATCGCAATAAAATCAACTCGCTGCGCAGGATTTTGTGGCGAATCAACCATGACAGAAACTGAATCTAATGGACGCGCAACATCAGGCCCCAAAAGAGTGTTAATACTTTTTGCCATTTGGTTGGCGGTGGTAAAATCAGCGCGATTCAAATTAAACACAATAGGCTGGCCTCCCGCGAAATTAGTTTCAACAGCGCGCTCAACTAATGCACCACTAGGAATTCTGCCTGCGCTTGGAATATTTACTTTAATACTGGAACCATCTGCGCCTTGTGCACCAAAACCACCAACTACTAAATTGCCTTGGGCTACTGCATAAACTTTTCCATCCAAACCTTTTAAAGGTGCGACCAATAAACTACCGCCACGCAAACTTTTTGCGTTACTAATTGACGACACTGTGACATCGAGTGTTTGACCTGGTTTTGCAAACGCTGGCAATTCCGCTTGAATCATTACTGCCGCCACGTTTTTCATTTGCATACGCGCACCTTCCGGTACGGTAATTCCAAATTGCTTCAACATGGAATTAAACGATTGAATGGTGAATGGCGATTGAGTTACTTGGTCACCCGTACCATCCAGCCCTACCACTAGCCCATAACCAATTAATTGATTGGGGCGCACACCCGCTACGCTGGCAATATCTTTAATACGTTCTGCTTGGGCGGTAAATGAAAATTGCAGCAATAGAGTCCCCATTAAAAAACTATTGATAATTTTTCTGAAGGTTAATGTATTCATACTGCAATCTCGTTTGGCTTACCATCGTCATCCTCGCGTTGCGGGGATCCAACTTTTACTGACTTAAAACTTCACACTACATTAACGAAGAGTGGCCCCTCGCTGCGTGAGCGATGACGGCTCTCAATTACTCATCAACTAAAACGGCCATAAACTACTATTAAAAAATTTCGCCAACCAACCCATATTTTGGGCTTCAGCCAATGAGCCAGTTCCGCTGTACGATATTTTTGCATTGGCCAAACGAGTCGATAAAATAGTGTTATCGGGTGCAACATCGTCTGGGCGAACGATTCCACTAATTCGAATAAATTCATCGCCACTGTTTAAGGTTATCCACTTCTCACCGCGCACCACTAAATTTCCATTAGGCATAATTTCAGCAACGGTAACCGTAATATTGCCTTGCAAACTATTGCTTTGATCAGCACCAGAGTTGCCGCCAAATTTTCTGTTTTGCGCAACATTAGTTCCGAGATTGAATTTACCAATTGAAGGATTTGTTCCCAACAATGTACCTGCTCCACTGTTAAAAACTTGCGTATCATCTTTCTTCACTGATACGTTTGCGGATTTCTTAGATACAGTACTTTCGCTTAAGGTGATGGTAATAATGTCGCCAACGAAATGTGCTTTTCTATCACCAAACAAACTCAAACCATAGGAATCTTGGTAGAGCGACCCATCTGTGCGCTGTGGCATTGCTTGCGCTGCAGAAATTGTCGGCGCGTAATATGGATCACCGGGCTTTGCTTTATCGTTCGTCATGCAGCCCGACAAAATCACTGCGCAAATACAAGCAGTGATTTTATGAAGCGCTAAAATTAAGCCTGTGGATTTCATGACATTTATCTCGATAAGATTTTCGCTAAGTCAATTAAAGATTTTGCGCAATGTTTTGCAGCATTTGGTCTGCCGTGGAAACTACTTTTGAATTCATTTCATAGGCACGTTGCGTGGTAATCATATTTACCATTTCTTCAACTATGTCTACGTTTGAACTCTCTAATTGACCTTGCAACAATGAGCCCATTCCATTTTCACCGGGAGCGCCTTGTGTCGGTGTTCCGCTCGCTACGGTTTGTACAAATAAATTTCCACCAATTGCTTGTAAGCCTGCAGGATTTACAAAATCAGTTAAGGTGATACTGCCTAATTGTTGTGGTGTTGCCTCTTGGCGCTCTGTCAATGCGAACACACTACCGTCTTTGCCAATCGTGATTCTATTTGCACCTTGAGGAACTGTAATTGCGGGCTCTAACACCAAGCCATCTGAATTGACTAATTGTCCTTCTGGGCTTAATTGCAACTGACCGTTGCGGGTGTAGGCAATTGTTCCATCCGCTTGTAAGACTTGCAGAAAGCCGCGGCCATTGATCGCAACATCTAAAGGTTGCTCAGTGACTTGCAAATTACCTTGAGTAAATTGTTTTGTTGTCGCAACAACGCGACTCCCCGTTCCCAATTGCAAACCAGAGGGGAGTTTCGAATCTTGCGTTTCGGTTGCGCCTGGTTGACGTTGAATTTGATACAACAAATCTTCGAATACAGCGCGGTCGCGCTTGAAACCAACGGTGCCGGTGTTAGCAAGGTTGTTGGAAATGGTGGTGAGCTGTTTGTCCTGTGCAGCCAACCCAGTTTTACTAACGTAGAGTGATGACATCATGATGGAATTCCTCGTGAGCCCAAGCTCAATTGTTCGTTAAATGGGTTAGGACATTTGCAAGAGTTGCGCAGAAGCAGTCGAATTGTCTTCGGCAGATTTCATCAACTTCAATTGCATATCGTATTGACGAGCCAAACTAATGATTTGCGTGAATTCACTCATGGCATTGACGTTACTGCCCTCAAGCACATTGCTTACCACGTGCACCGATGCGTCCACAGGCGCAGGTAAACCATCGCGCTGACGGAACAAGCCATCAGGCCCTTTTTCAACATTCTTAAGATCAGGTTTAACGAGTTTGATGCGATTAGCCTCCACCATAGTTTCGGCGGTTTGCCCTAGAGTGATGGTTGAAATAGTGCCGTCAGAGCCTATTTCGACTTTGTCAGACGGCTGCAAGCTAATAGGACCCGAGTTACCAAGTACCGCCAAACCGTTGGCAGTACGCAAAGTTCCTGATGCATCAATAGAAAGATTACCGGCGCGGGTGTAGGCCTCGCTGCCATCGGGAGCCTGTACCGCGATAAAGCCATCGCCGTTGATAGCTATATCCATGGGGTTACCAGTGTTTTGCAGTGGCCCATATTCAAAATCTGCGCTTGGCGATTCGGTAAGAGCAAAAGCCCGCGTTGGTTGGCCGTCTCCGTAGTAAACGCCCATGCTGCGCGATTGCTCAAAGTCGGCCTTGAAGCCGGCTGTGTTGAGGTTTGCCATGTTGTTTGCACGGACTGTCTGTGCAGCCATGTTGTTCTTGGCACCGGTCATGGCGATATAGAGAGCTCTGTCCACAATGCGTTCTCCGCAAATGCTGTAAATAACAGGTTGAAAATCTGCGTTAGTTTTTTGGCAGATTTGCCGTTAAACAGGGTTTTGCAAGAGAGGTGCCAAGTAGGCGACTGGTGATTACGGGCTTCTATTAAATCGATAACCTATTGAAAAATAATAGGTTTTAAATGATAAGAAAAGCGGCAAGAAGCGGAGAAAAGCGGCAAGCGGCAAACAGCTTCCGCTGGTTGCCGGTGTAGATTAGCTGAAAAGACTTAACCCCCTCCCAGCCTCCCCCTTGAAAAGGGGGAGGGACTAAAGCGCGCTCCGTTATTAAGTAGGGAGTCAAGCCCCTCCCCCTTTTCA
>JAGKXD010000071.1 GCA_021151525.1 Cellvibrionaceae bacterium
ATATATATAGTCTCTCAAATTTATGTTTATGTCGATGAGCCAGATACCTGAGGAGCTATTTCATCCCATCCCGATTTAATCGTTTTAAGTAGTTGAATCACTTCATTCACTTTTTCTGCATCGTTCTGTACAGAGGCTTCCAGCAATTTGAAATTTATATATTCGTACAACTGATCCAATCGCTCGGAAATTTCACCCGCACTCATATCCAGCGATGCACGCAAACCTCCAACGATGCTAATTGCCTTGCCGATCAGCTCCCCCTTTACCGCAAGATCATTGCGCTCGATTGCCCCCTGTGCAGCAGCCAAACGGCTCAAAGCACCTTCAAACAATAATTGAATTAGGCGGTGAGGAGACGCATTGCTAACTTCTGATTCAATACCCAACTGGCGATATTGCTTCAGCGCTTCTTGCGGATTGTAATTAGACACGGAATGCCCCCTGCTGGCAGTAATGTTCTTTAAGGCTAGCAGGGGCAGCGCACTTTTGCGAGTTTTGCTATAAGAAACAGGTTTTAAAAACCGAATCAACCAATCAGCTTTAACACTTCTTTAACATTTCCCAATAATCAGGTCGCGTGTAGTAGGGTTACTTCTCGCTGACACTGGGCAATCAGGCCTGCATAAACACCTTTTAGCTCACTCAATGCTCGCACCAGGGTACTTTTATCGTCGCGATTGGCGCGGATGACTCGATCAATCAACAGCACGCAAATACGATCCAAATGACGAACCCTCTCCCAGTCCTCTTGTTGTAATGCTCTATTCAACTCCTGTTGCAAGGAGCGCATAGCATTAATACCTGCCTCGCCGCAATAATCAGGCGAGGGAACCAACTGAATGCTCATAAACAACCTCACTAGACCTGATTGGCGATGGCATCCCAGGCGGATTTTATTTCCCCCAGTAAACGACCACATTCATCAAGATAATCAGGATTATTTTCATAGTTAGCTTGGGTTAAACGGCGAATAATATAGTCATAGAGGCTATCGAGATTATTTGCCAGGTCGCCTCCCTCTTTATCGTTCAAACTCCCCTGCAAACCCCCTACTATTGCTACCGCCTTGCCAATCATTTCCCCTTTGCGAGCCAATTGATTTTGGGCCATTGCCCCCTTGGCCTGTGCAATTCGCTCAAGCGCACCTTCAAACAACATTTGAATGAGTCGATGAGGTGACGCAGACTCAACTCCGGAATGCACTTTGACACTGGCATAGTTTTGTACGGCAGAATAGGAATTCATAAATCACCATTAATGTTATACAGAAGGCTTTGTCATTATCAGCGTGCAATGAAAATCGGCGCACCCTTAAACTAGCGGCACAAGCCCTAAAATCTTTAATGCGGATTAGTTTGGAAAATGCAGAAATCTATTCTTGTTACCGGGGCATCCTCCGGCATAGGTCATTATGTTGCTCATCAACTTCACCAAGGCGGCTACCTGGTTATCGCATCTTGCCGCAAAGCCAACGATGTTTTGCGCCTGCAACAGGAAGGGTTAAATGCAGTGCAGATTGATCTGGCTGACTCCATATCTATAAAGTCGGGATTTCATGCGGCAATGCAGCTAACTAACGGCAATCTTTACGCACTTTTTAATAACGGTGCCTATGGCCAACCAGGCGCAGTTGAGGATTTATCACGCGCCGCATTGCATCAACAGTTTGAAACCAATGTATTTGGCTGGACAGAACTAACCAATCTGGCACTGCCTATTATGATCAAACAGGGCTTTGGAAGAATCGTACAAAACTCCTCGGTATTGGGTCTTGCGGCCATGCCCCTACGTGGCGCGTACAACGCAAGTAAATATGCCATTGAGGGCCTGAGCGATACTTTGCGACTTGAATTAAAAGGAACCGGAGTTTATGTAAGCCTTATAGAGCCAGGCCCAATTCATAGCAGCTTTCGAAAAAACGCGCTCTCTATGCTAGTTAAAAACGTTGATATTAATTCAAGTCGGCACAAAGAAAGCTATCAAACGGCAATTTCACGATTAGGTAACGAGGTCTCCAATACTCCATTTACACTTGCACCGGATGCAGTATACAAACGGCTTATTCACGCATTGGAAAGCACTCCCCCCAACGCTCGCTATTACGTTACATTTCCCACGTATCTGGTCGGCTATTTAAAGCGCATCCTGCCTACATCATTAATGGATAAACTTTTATACAAACTGGGTAGCTAATTCATTCTCAATTCAGCATTCGCTACTAAAGTTACAGAAAAGCCAAAATGGGTTTGAATATGAACACTTCAACTCCGCTGTACACCTTTTTCCTTACCTTGTTTATCACCGCTTCAACTCATGCAGAATCGTTGCGTTGCGGTAGCCAACTTGCTCACATAGGTGAAACTAAAGCAGATATTGTGGAAAAATGCGGGAACCCGGTAATGACCGACTCTTACTGCGAGCCAATTGCTGTCAATCAGGCCCAGGGGATACAAAACGGTAACAATAACCTCCAGAACAATATCGCCATTAGCACCTGTGAGAATGTGGACATCTGGACTTACAACCCTGGCAGCGGCAAGTTCATGGCTCATCTGTATTTCAGTCGTGGCCGACTACAAAATATCCGCTATGGGGATCGGGTTAAATAAACACCAGATTGAAAAGCTATTGCACAACCTGAATTACTGTATATAATCACAATAACTGTACAAATAAACAGATTCAGGAGTGTTTCATGTCAGACCTAACACCACGCCAGGAAGAAGTATTAAATCTTATCCGCAAATATGCCGACGAAACCGGCTACCCACCTACGCGCGCCGAAATTGCACGTATTTTGGGCTTTAAGTCTGCGAACGCTGCTGAAGAACATATCAAAGCACTGGCCCGCAAGGGGGCTATTGAAATTATCCCTGGAGCTTCACGCGGTATACGCCTGCCAGAGACTCATAATGGTATTCCTATCGTCGGCCGAGTTGCTGCGGGCAACCCGATACTCGCCCAAGAGCACATTGAAGACTACTGTAATATTCCCTATGACTTCTTTTCTCCCAGTGCCGATTACCTATTACGTGTGCATGGCATGAGCATGAAAGATGCCGGAATACTTGATGGGGATTTACTTGCCGTACACAGAACAGATCAAGTGAGAAACGGCCAAATTGTTGTAGCTCGTATAGGAGAGGAGGTCACCGTCAAGCGTTTCAAACGCAATGGCAACAAAGCCCAAGTAGAGCTTTGGCCTGAAAACCCTGACTTTGAAGTAATTCATGTTGATATGCGTGATCAGGAATTTTCTATTGAAGGTTTAAGTGTAGGAGTAATTCGCCGTGACTAATCTCGCTCGCAGCAACTCTACAAGTACCAGCCACCAACAGCCGCTTGGCGGTGTTACCGAATTAATTTTGACCAGTGATACCCCCGAGCAACTTTCGCTGTTAATGCCAATGATTGCCTTCCTTAGCAACAGCTCACAAGATCGATGGATCACCTGGATTGCACCACATAATATTAGTCGCGAGCTTTTGGAGTCCTATGGTGTAAACACGCGCTATATTCGCGTTATTCACTGTAACGACCAATCAAGCCTATTATGGGTTACTTGGGAGGCGCTAGCCGCCGGCAATAGCCACACGGTGATTTCAAGCCCAGGAAAATTAACAGATAAGGAACTAAACCAGCTTGAACTGGCAGCTGCACAAGGGCAATGCCAAGGGTTATTACTGCGGGTACGTTAAAAAACGTCAGGAACAAAAGGTAAACTCACAACCAAGGATGTGAACCAGATTTAATGCAGCATTAGTTTTTCATTATCGCTAAAACTTTCGGACAATTCTTCTAACATGGCCTCAGCTTGTTGGTCAGCAATATCACCTGCCACCTCCATTCCAGCCTCAATCATAGCTTTAGCCACATTGAATTTCTCCTCACCCAGAAAGGCTAAGGATTCTGGAGAAAACCGAATAGTCACTAAAGGCTCGGAGTTTTCATCATCAGCTCTTGCCAGCGCCACATCTCCATTTATTAACTCAATAATTTCGTAAAACGATGACATATTCACCCCTATCTAATTGGGCGGGCATTCTAGCATTCAATCCTGTCAAAACCTACGCACTCCTATTCCCAATGAGCTTGCCAGCAACGGAAACACCCCGCATAAACGAAAACAGCCGATCAAAAGATCGGCTGATTCGCGTGACTCCACCACATTAAGCCTAGTTAACCCGCTCAAGCACAGTGGTAATGCCCTGCCCTAAACCAATACACATAGTGGAAACGCCAAAATTCAAATCGCGCTCCTGCATAACCGTTAACAGCGAGCCGGTAATTCGTGTTCCAGAACAGCCAAAGGGGTGACCAAGTGCAATTGCACCACCATGCAAATTCACTTTATCGTTCATCACATCCAACAACTTTAAATCTTTCAATACCGGTAAAGCCTGAGCAGCAAAGGCCTCGTTCAGCTCAACTGCATCAATATCATCCATAGTCAGGTTAGCCACCTTAAGCGCTTTTTCTGTCGATGGCACCGGGCCATAACCCATAATTGACGGATCAACACCCGCCAGCCCCAATGAAACCACTTTGGCGATAGGCTTAAGTCCGAGTGATTTAGCTCGCTCCGCAGACATAACCAACATTACGGAGGCGCCATCGCTTAGCTGCGAAGAAGTACCTGCAGTAACCTGCCCGTTTTTCGGATCAAACACAGGAGGTAATTTTGCCAGTGCTTCGACAGTAGTTTCCGGTCGAATAGTTTCATCCTGATCTACCGAAATTAAAAAACCATCGGCGTTATGACCATCAACGGGAATAATTTCGCGTTTAAATTTCCCCGTCTCGCGGGCTTTGGCAGCTAGCTGATGTGAGCGAGCTCCAAACTCATCCATCTGTTGACGATTAATTCCATGTAAAAGCGCAAGATATTCGGCAGTCATCCCCATATTACCTGCCGCTTTCGCAACTGAAAGACCCAACAAAGGATTGATACTCACAGATTCATACATGGGGAGATGCCCCATGTGCTCTACACCACCAATCAAATAAACATCCCCTTGCCCTGCGCGAATATTTACAGTCGCCGTATGCAATGCAGACATTGATGACCCACACAAGCGATTGATAGTTTGTGCCGGAATAGTATGTGGTAATCCCGCCAGCAGAAGAATGTTGCGTGCAATATTAAATGCTTGCTCCTCGCGCTGCATGACGCAACCCCAGAGCAAATCATCGATAGTATTTGGATCCAATTGAGGATTACGCGCCAATAAACCTTTAATAATTGCGGCGGAAATATCATCCGCACGCATGTGACGGAAGCAGCCATTTTTGGAGCGTCCCATAGCGCTACGAGCGTAATCAACAATAACAACGTCGCGTGGTTGTAAGCTCATCACTCTGACTCCTTAACCGTAAAATTTTTGATTATTTGCTGCCTTGGCTTTCAAACTGTCAGGAGCAGAATATAGCTCTCCGAGATCACTGAACTTATTTGCCAAATCACAAAATGCCTGGGCACCAATGGAATCGATCCAACGAAATACACCACCGCGGAATGGAGGAAAGCCAGTTCCATAAACCAATGCCATATCTGCTTCCGCCGCAGTTTCCACAATACCCTCATCAAGACAACGGGTTAATTCTGTAGCCATTGGAATCATCATACGCGCGATAATATCCTCATCGCTTAGCTCAACAGCTCTGCTAATTGCCGGTTTAAGCATTTCGATTACTTCAGGCGCGAAGACTTTCGCAGGCTTACCTTTTTTATCCAATTCGTAATTATAAAAACCTTTTTCGTTTTTCTGCCCCAAACGACCCGCTGCGAAGAGCGCATCTGTACAGGATGTAAAATCGCGCTTCATACGATCCGGGAATCCATCTGCCATTACTTTTTCTGCATGAACAGCAGTGTCGATGCCGACCACATCCAGCAAATAAGCAGGCCCCATAGGCCAGCCCCAAGTCTCCATTAGTTTATCAACGCGCTGGAAGTCAGCTCCATCGCGCAGCAACATGGCGAAACCAGCCAAGTATGGAAAAAGAACGCGATTCACCAAAAATCCAGGACAATCTTTTACTACAATGGGTTTTTTACCCATGGCATTTGCGTAAGCCACTGTGCGAGCAACAGCGTTATCAGACGTTTTTACGCCGCGAATAACTTCCACCAACGGCATCATATGAACCGGGTTGAAAAAATGCATGCCACAAAAATTTTCCGGACGGGACAATGCCTCGGCCAGCAACGAAATGGATATGGTAGAGGTGTTAGAGGCGATAACGGTATCGACACTCACTTTAGTCTCAACTTCTGCAAGAACCGATTTTTTTACTTTTGGATTCTCAACTACAGCTTCAACAACAATATCAATCTGGTCGAAACCGTCGTAACTTAACGCTGGCTCGATGCGATTTAGTACTTCGCCCATTTCTGCTGGCGATAATTTTTTACGTTCGACGCGCTTGCTCAACAATTTATTAGCTTCAGACAGGCCCAAATCTATGCCTTTTTGAGCAATATCTTTCATTTTAATGGGCACACCTTTCAGCGCAGATTGGTAGGCAATACCGCCCCCCATAATTCCCGCACCGAGCACAGCCGCACGGACGACTTTTTTGTCGGCTTTTTTCTCCCAGCCTTTAGCTTTTTTGCCAAGCATTTGTTCGTTAACAAAAATCCCCACCAAGGATTGCGCAACAGGAGTCTGAGCCATTTTGGCAAAGTTTTCCGCCTCTGCTTGCAAGGCTTCATCGCGACCTTTATCAGCGGATTTTTGCATCGCCTTGATTGCGCTTACTGGAGCGGGATAGTTACGCCCTGCTTGTGCTCCGACAAATGCTTTTGAGGTCTCAAAGGCCATCATCGATTCAATAAAATTCAATTTAAGCGGGCCTTTTTTCTGCGTCCTGCGAGCCACGTAATCGAACTTGCCAGTAATACACTGCACCAAACAATGCAAAGCCGCATCATATAACTTATCCAGTTCGACAACAGCATCTACAACTCGTGCAGTCAGCGCTGCTTCTGCGTCATTTTCCTTGCCCGCCGCAATCCACTCAACAGCAGTATCCAAACCAGCAATTCGAGGCAACCGCACAGTTCCACCCCAACCAGGAATGATCCCTAGTTTGGTTTCTGGCAACCCTATTTTCGCTACCGGGCTGGCAATTCGATAATCACAAGCAAGACAAAATTCCAATCCACCACCCAATGCAAAACCATTGATAGCAACTACTGTTGGAAAAGGCAGGTCTTCTAAACGACAAAAGTTTCGATTATTGGTCGCCAAGTGTTTAGTAATATTTTCCGGACCCGAGGCAAATACAGCGCCAAACTCCATAATATCTGCCCCCACAATAAATACATCCTTGGCGCTCTTCACCAATAAACCTTTGATATCTTTTGCTCGCTCAAGCAAGTCAAGTACTTGCTCCAATTCTGATACAGCAAGCAAATTGAACTTATTTACTGACTCGCCTTGCAGGTCAAAAGTCAGCTCTGCAATACCATCGGGTAGCAGAGAAACCTTGAGGGCTTTTCCTTGGTACATAATCGAATCTCTCATTGGTATAGGGAGTGAAAATCTGGATTTGAGTTTAGCAGGCCGGGAATGACTTGCCTTACTCTAGAGCACGCTGATGGGGAATAATGCACAAAAAACGGAACAAGGGTTAGCGCTGCGCAAAAAGCGAGCAAATATACAGTCGCGACGGAGATTCGTCTTGATTGATAAAACAATGCAGTTGACCGGCCGGAATGTAGAAAGAATCGCCTTGATTCAACAACTCTTGCGCACCAACAGATTTTAGCTTTAGCCGCCCCTCAATCACGAAACCGCAGGCATCACGAGCCAGAAACTTCAAACCGCTTACTTCGCCAGGTGAAATGATAACAACGCCGCCCACTAGCTGATCACTAACAAGGGGATGAATGCTTGAATCAGAAGAAGATGATGGCTGGCTTGATACCCTATTAACGCGAACGGTTGAAATCGGATTAAAACCAAAAAAATCAGATAAGCCAATAGGAACTACAGAAAGGATTCGCTCCAACGATTGAATGCTAGGGCTTACCTGGCCCAGCTCAATCATTGAAATACTGCTGTTAGTAACACCGGCCCGTTTAGCTAATTCGCGCTGGGATATACCAAAGGTCTCACGAATGAGCTTTAGTCGGCTTGCAACGCTAGATGTTTGAGCGGGGGACGAATCTCTCATATCCATTAATAGATCCTGACAACGCCTTTAGCAGCCATAACCAACGCCTGCTCCTTCGCCTCTATGTATAAGAGCGCCGGCACATCAATCCGGCGCAGATATAAATTACTTTTTAGACGCAAGTAACTGATCGCGCTCAGCGGTGGGCAGGTTATCAACAATAAGCTGATAAGAATGGTCGATCATTCGCTGAATTTGTTCGGTAGGAACAGATCCATCCAGAATAATAGTATTCCAGTGTTTTTTATTCATCTGGAATCCAGGGCGTACGGCCGGATACTGCTCTCGCAGCTGCAACGCCAGATCCGGGTCACATTTCAAGCTTACACGCGGAACACCGCCTTCGGCCGTCAAAGTCGCGAACATCTTATGGCACACTTTATAGACCGCCATATCTGGGCCAGAAGGAAACATCTCTTTGGCTTGGTGCTTGTTTAAAAGGTATTTCTGTGCAGAAAGAAAATCCATGTTTTAGTCCTTTATCGAACAACTCAGGTCGATTAAAAAGCTATAAAAAGGGTTAGGGTTAATGCAATAGCACTGGTTAAAGGATTGCCCAAGTTGCAAAATCATCAATTTGTCATGACTTGCACTTTGAAACTGCCCTTGTACTGGCACCGGTTACACTCCTGACGTATCCGCATAGGCTGTTAATTTAAACGCCACACCTTATGACCTAAAGTTATTATAGATATAGAATATACTCAACAATAGCTTTTAGATCTCAGGCCCGCTCCCTCTGATATTGCCTATTCTGCATCAGCCACAACAGAAACGATAGAGAGAATGGCGTCAAATTCAACTAATTTTGATTCGGTGTTGATTTTATGGTCAAACCGACCAGTTGTCACTCTATTCCACAAGAGACTTTGGTATAACAAAAGCGTCTCCACGCCAAAACCACTTGGGAAGCCGAATCTATTACTCTCAATTTGAAGACTAGCATATAGGTTGCAAGAGGGTAAATTGCACAAACTTTTTGCAACCAGGTATTAATACTTACTTATTAAGTTAGAAAGATGTTCGACGGTACTCTCTGTATTCTGGTTCCCAGAAGTTTTTATCTACTTTTTGATCTATTAAATCTTCCGGAATTGGTAAGGCGACACCATCCGCTATCGCCTGAAGCACAACCGCTCGCGCGATCAATTTGCTCACATCACGAATCCTTTCTAACGGCGGTAGCAATGCACCCTGCCCTGTTTGCGCAATGGGCGACGCATCGGCCAAGGCTTTACTCGCAGCCATCATCATGGAATCAGTGATTCTGGATGCCTTGGCAGTGATAACCCCCAGACCAACACCGGGGAAAATATAACTATTATTGCATTGGGCAATCTCAATTTCATGATCACCCATATCAACCGCTGGAAACGGGCTTCCCGTAGCAACCAGAGCCTTGCCTGCCGTCCAACGCAATAGATCTACCGGCTGTGCCTCAACTTGAGAGGTAGGGTTCGACAAGGGCAAGATCAATGGATACTCGCAATTGGCCTGCATTGCCTCTATGACTGATTTTGTAAACAACCCTGCCTGTCCGGAAACACCAATCAAAACACTAGGCTGAACATTAATAACAACATCCAGTAAATTTACCCGACCATCATCTGTTGAGTGAGTTAGGGACCAGTGGCTAACAACATCATCGGGCGTGCAAAAAGGAATTTGAAACTCAAACAGACCTGATGAACTTTCCCGCAACAACCCATCCTTGCTCAATAGAAAAATCTTCCGATGCGCATCCTGCTCACTGGTACCCTCAGCAATCATTTGTTTAACAATTTGATCGGCGATACCGCAACCCGCAGAACCAGCTCCAGCAAACACAATACGCTGGTCACTCAATCGCTCTCCCTTTGCCAGACAAGCTGACATGAGTGTCCCAACTGCTACTGCCGCAGTACCTTGAATATCATCATTAAAACAACACAATTGATCTCGATAGCGCTTCAATAATGGTGTCGCATGATCCTGAGCAAAATCTTCAAATTGTAACAATACATTTGGCCAGCGAATTTTTACCGCTTGGATAAACTCATCAACAAAAGCATAGTAATCATCGCCGGAAATACGCGGGTGACGCCATCCCATATACATAGGGTCATCCAGCAACGCCGCATTATTAGTTCCTACATCAAGAGTTACAGGCAATGTATATGCTGGGCTAATACCGCCACAGGCGGTATACAGAGCCAACTTACCAATTGGAATACCCATTCCACCAATACCCTGATCGCCCAACCCCAAAATACGTTCACCATCCGTAACTACGATCACCTTCACATTTTGTTTAGTCGCATTTTGCAGCATATCTTCAATGCGATCGCGATCAGGGTATGAAATAAACAATCCGCGTTTACGCCGGTATATTTTGGAAAACTGTTGGCATGCCAATCCCACAGTCGGGGTATAAATTAGCGGCATGATTTCCGTTAGATGATCGGTCACCAAGCGGAAATACGCCGTTTCATTGGTATCTTGAATATTGCGCAGGTATATATGCTTATCTATGGGTGTTTGGAATGAACACAATTGATGGTAAACACGAGCCTCTTGCTCTTCGATTGATTCAATCTTGTAAGGTAACAACCCCTCAAGGTTAAATTGTTGCCGTTCGCGCTGGGTAAAAGCGCTACCCTTATTAAGCAGGGGGGCTTCCAATAAAGCTGGTCCCGCAAAGGGAATGTAAATTGGGCGTTTTTTAGTCATAACAACCACTAATTCAAGGCAGGCTAATGGCAACCATAGCGCAAATAAGCTTACACGACCATAACATAATGCACAGTGGTTATTATTTTTGTTAAGAGCAAGTTAAAATGTCATTCTGTTTTAACAGCTACTTTTTATGTCATCATCAGGATTTACGAGATCGTCATGACCATCGAAGAATTTATTGCCAAAGTAAACAAATCCCCAAACTTTATCGACTTTAAAGAAACTATTGCGGTTATTGATGCGTACTATAATTTCACTCCTACTGAATTTCAGAATGGAGAACTGAAAAATGAAGCCGGGCAAAACTCTGGCTCATGCAAGCTCTTTTCATTTGCGCAAACCCAGGGTTTTAGCCAAGAACAAACCTTGCAGTGCTTTGGTGACTACTACCGTATTGATGTCTTGCAACACCCCGCAGCCACAGACCACCAAAACATTCGTAACTTTATTAAATATGGTTGGCAGGGTATTAGCTTTAACGGTGTGGCACTATCGGCAAAATAAATCAGGCAAAATCCCATGTGGATACAAAAAGAAATTCAATTACCGCCTTATCGTCGAGGATTTCATTTGATAACCAATGAAATCCTCGACGCAGTACCAGAATTAAAACAAATAGACGTAGGCTTATTAAATATCTTGATCAAGCATACATCAGCTTCACTCACCATTAACGAAAATGCGGATCCCACAGTCCGTAAAGATTTCGAAAGCTTTTTTAATCGCGTAGTTCCGGAAGATCAATCTTACTATTTACACAATGACGAAGGCAGTGATGACTTGCCCGCGCACCTAAAAAGCAGTTTATTGGGCGCAAGCCTGAATATTCCAGTTACGCGGGGCAGACTAAATCTGGGCATCTGGCAAGGCATCTATTTGTGTGAGCACCGAAACCATGGCGGCAGCCGATCTTTGGTATTAACCCTGCAAGGGCAACCAATCTAATGCACTCGTCACTTACAGCTACAGTAATCGGGCAAGCCCGGCATTTAACTTGATGGCATCAATATTTTAATCGTTAACACTTTAAGAAAGTAAACATAAAAAAACCCGCGTTTGCGGGTTTACAATGTTACTTCTTGAAACCGGGCGGCAAGGCACCACCTGGAGGCATACCACCGGGCATCATTCCTCCCAGTCCGCGCATCATTTTCTGCATGCCACCTCCCTTCATTTTGCCCATCATCTTTGCCATTTGTTTGTATTGTTTTAACAAACGGTTCAAATCCTGAATCTGGGTACCAGAACCCATGGTTATACGACGCTTGCGCGAACCACTTAAGTCATCGGGATTACGGCGCTCTTCAGGTGTCATGGAATTAATGATTGCTTCCATTTGCTTAAACTGCTTGTTCACATTTGCAGACTGTGCCATCTGCGCAACATTACCCAAGCCAGGGAGCTTATCCAGCATGGAGGTTAAACCACCCATGTTCTGCATTTGCTGCAATTGATCGCGCAAATCTTCAAGGTCAAATTTTTGCCCCTTGGTGACTTTCTTAATTAATTTTTCTGCTTTTTCTTTATCGACATTGCGCTCAACCTGCTCGATCAATGACAGCACATCACCCATACCGAGAATACGCGAAGCAATACGATCCGGATGGAAAGGCTCAAGCGCATCAACCTTCTCGCCCATACCCAAAAACTTAATAGGCTTACCCGTAATGTGACGTACTGACAGCGCAGCACCACCACGCGCATCACCGTCCGCCTTGGTCAGAATCACGCCAGTCAGTGGCAAGGCATCATTAAATGCCTTGGCCGTATTGACGGCATCCTGACCAATCATGGCATCAATAACAAACAAGGTTTCAATGGGATTAATGGCAGCGTGCAGCTCCTTGATCTCTGTCATCAATTCTTCATCGACGTGCAAGCGACCGGCTGTATCGACAATCAATACATCGAAGAATTGTTTTTTTGCATGATCTATAGCGTTTCGGGCAATGTTTAAGGGCTTTTGATCGCCCGAGGAAGGATAAAATTCCACCCCAACCTCACCCGCCAGCGTTTGCAACTGCTGAATTGCCGCAGGGCGGTAAACGTCTGCACTCACAACCAGCACTTTTTTCTTTTCGCGCTCTTTCAGGAAACGGGCAAGTTTGGCTACCGATGTCGTTTTACCCGCACCTTGCAATCCCGCCATCAATACAATCGCTGGAGGTTGTTGCGCCAGATTCAGCGACTCATTGGCCTGCCCCATAGTAGCAACCAATTCCGCTTCGACAATTTTGATAAATTGCTGCCCGGGATTTAGAGCCTTACTGATTTGTTGACCCAGGGCGCGACTACGAACCTGATCAATAAACGCCTTGACTACCGGCAGAGCCACATCCGCTTCGAGCAATGCTTTACGCACATCACGCAATGCATCTTTAATGTTGTCTTCGCTCAGGCGCGCCTTGCCAGTGATGGAGCGCAGGGTATGGGATAAACGGTCTGTTAAATTCTCAAACATGATCAGTCTCATACATCGATTAAAAGTCGATCACCTCACTTGAACGCCTGCGCCCATCGGTGATCCCAGAATAAAGTGGCGGCGATTATACCCCCAAAGCGTCAAAAAAAGGTGTATCAGCAGGCATTATCACCGGCTCACTTAATAAGGCCATTTCTCATTTAATCTTCTCTTTGGGGAGACCTTATGACACACTTGTGAACTTGGTTTCGCCTCTGAAAAACCACTCAAGGATTCCTTTTACCAGCATGATGACACTAAGCGCCAACCTCATTGCCCTGCTTATCTATACAGCTGCAGCTATTTACTTTGGGCAGCAATTCGGGCGGCACAAATCCTTAAAGTCACCGCAATTGCGCATGGTAGCTATGCTGGCATTGGTTGTTCATGGAATAGGGATTTATGGGTTCAGCCTTAAAGATGGTCAGTTACTTTTCAGCCTGTTTTCAATTTCATCGCTGATTTTTTGGGTTGTTAATGTGCTGGTACTGGTAAGCAGTCTCAAAAAAGAACTGCACAACCTTTTTCTTTTATTGTTCCCGTTATCGGCCGTGTCTGTTTTGGGAGCAATCCTTGGCAATAACCCCGAATGGCAGCATCCGCTCGAATATACTATTGCGGTCCACGTTATTTTATCGCTACTCGCTTACAGCCTGCTGACCATTGCCAGCCTGCAAGCGCTACTCCTCGCCTATCAAAATCGCGCATTGAAAAATAAAAGCCTACTCGTCAACAGCAAATTGTTACCTCCTCTACAAACAATGGAGTCACTTCTCTTTGAATTTTTATGGGTAGGGGAAATATTGCTGAGCCTGGCTATTGCATCCGGTTTTTATTTTCTGGAAGACATGTTCGCGCAGCATTTGGTACACAAAACTGTTTTCGCACTGATTGCCTGGTTTATTTATGCACTTCTTTTGTGGGGTAGATACCAATTGGGATGGCGCGGTACAAAAGCCATTCGCTGGGCGCTGGCCGGTTTTGTATGTTTGATGCTAGCTTACTTTGGCAGCAAGCTTGTATTGGAGATTGTATTAAATCGAGTTTAAGCCTCAATCCTGAAGATTATCCTGATCGGTATTTTTCTGCGTGCTTTTATTGCGACGCTTGGCTTTGTTTAACAACCACCCTAGCAATGCAGCTGTACCAATTAGCACTCCAAGAAAAACCAGCAGCGCCAATAGATACCCCCCCATCTCTTTCCAGCTTAAACCCCAACCATAAACAGCCAGCATCAAAAAACAAAAACCCGCCAGTAAATTAATACCAAGTCCACGATGCCGTAAAAGTCTGCGTAGAATCATAAGTTAATTGCCAAATAATTGATGGATTGCAAATGCAACACCCGCCTCATCAGCGGTTTTCGTTACCCAATCGGCGCAAGCCTTCACATTGTCATTCGCATTGCCCATAGCAACACCAATCCCCGCCATGCGCAAAAAATCCATATCGGATTCCGCATCGCCGAACGCGATAACCTGATGAGCATCCAATTGATGATGCGCGAGCAGAGTATAGAAAGCACTTTCTTTTGTTGCCGTACCAGAAATCACACTGGCAAACTGCCACTCAGGGTATGCAGAAAGATACGCACGAGCAAAAATCTCCTGTGGGAACTTCTGTTCCAGTAGAGATAACAAATCCCCCTGTTCCACCCGATTCACACCTAGCAATAGCTTTGAAACAGGTTGCGTCTTAATGATTGTTATTAAGTCGGCACAGGTCGGCTGTACGCGCAAGTGGGCTGCATGAATCTCGGTGATAGGTACAAGATCCGCTACAAAAAAAGCATCAGCCGTATAGACCTCGACATACATATTCAAGTCACGAGCCGCGCTAACGACAGCCAATGCAGAATCGCGGCTTAATGTAGTTTCACTCAAGGTTTGCTGATTAAGCGGATCATACAAATGCGCGCCGGTGTAAAACATTCCGGTAGCATTAATACCCAGCTCATCGATCAAATATTCCGCTGCAAAATAGGGGCGCCCGGATGCAATAGCCGTTTTAATTCCCCGCTGCTTTAGCAAACCTATAGCAGCATACAATTCCGGTTTAATCTGTCCTTGTGAATCCAGTAAAGTGCCGTCTATATCAAAAAAAGCCAGGCGTATTTCAGCAGCTGCTTCACGAAGATAAGACGGAACCTGCATCATTCACTGACCAGCAACTTTACAACAAGATACGCAACAACAAACCCGGTCAACGCAATCACTTTGACAGTTACACTTTTTTGAATGGGCGAGAAAAACTGAAAGCGGGAATGTTTTGACACCAGCAACTGAGCCAAAACATAGATCAACATAAACCCACCCGCCCAATGCAGAGCGTATTCGCTAAATAATTGTTCTTTCATAAACTACTCGCGACGCCACTGCGTAGTGCCATCTTTTGCGTCTTCAATCAAAATTCTATTTTCAGTTAATTGCTTACGGATCTCATCAGCGCGTGCATAGTTTTTATCTTTCTTTGCTTGAATACGCTCAGCAATCAGTTGTTCAACCTCCTGCGCCGAAATTTGATCAATGCTACCCGCTTGCAAAAATACTGTCGGATCCGCCTGAAGAATACCGAGAATATTACCCAACGCTTTCAGCTCACCGGCCAACCGCACTGCTAATACCGGGTCTGATTTGCTGGCATTATTTAAATCGCGCACCAAGTCGTACATTCCCGCCAAAGCAACACGCGTATTGAAGTCATCGTTCATGGCATCAACAAAGGCTTTGTAATAAGCACTCTCTTCCAAGTCAGATAAAGGCGTTGGCGCCACATTCGCATAATCACGCAAAGCACCATAAAAGCGATCCAAACCGGTACGCGCCTCAATCAAATTATCTTCAGCGTAATTGATCGGGCTGCGATAATGGCTGCTAACCAGCAGAAAACGAACGACTTCCGGGTGATATTTTTCCAGAACATCGCGAATAGTGAAAAAATTGCCGAGCGACTTAGACATTTTTTCCCCATCCACCCGAACGGCGCCAGCATGCATCCAGTAGTTTACATATTTGCAACTATTAGCCGCTTCACTTTGGGCAATTTCATTTTCATGATGTGGGAAAGGCAAATCCGGGCCACCGCCATGAATATCAAAGGTTTCACCGCAGCAATGCTTGCTCATGGCAGAGCATTCGATATGCCAACCCGGGCGACCGTTGCCCCATGGAGATTTCCACGCTGGCTCACCCGCCTTCGCGCATTTCCATAAAACAAAATCGCGCGGGTCCTCCTTAATTTCATCCACTTCAATGCGGGCACCAACCAACAACTCGTCAACATTTTTATTGGTAAGCTTGCCGTAATCCGCAAAACGGGTTACTCGATAATAAACATCGCCATTGCTCGCCGCGTAGGCATAACCTTTATCGATTAGTGTTTTGTTCATATCGACAATCTGATCAATATACGCTGTTGCACGCGGCTCAATATCCGGGCGCGCAATTCCTAAACGCGTTTCATCCTCATGCATATAATCGATAAAACGTTTGGTTAGTTCGGTATATTCCTCACCATTTTCATTAGCGCGCTTGATAATTTTATCGTCGATGTCGGTGATATTGCGCACGTAGGTAACATCCCACCCCTGACTGCGCAGAAATTTGGTGATTACATCAAACGCCACCAGCACCCGCGCATGACCAATATGGCAATAGTCGTACACTGTAATACCACAAACATACATGGAAATTTTGTTGGGCTTGAGCGGTTTGAAAACTTCTTTTTGACGCGTGAGTGTATTGTATATCTGCAGCATATTATTCCTGCTCTTCTTTGCCGAAGCTGTCTTTCAAACCAATTGTCCGATTGAATACCGGTTTATCCGCAGTGCTGTATTTACTGTCCAAACAGAAATAACCCTGGCGCTCAAACTGGAAACTATTTCCTACCGTCGCCTTGCTCAAGCTGATCTCCGCCTTGCAGCCTTGCAGAATTTCCAAATTGTTTGGATTGATTGCATCCAGGAAATTCTTGCCCCCTGCATCAGGCGCTTCATCGTTAAATAAACGATCGTACAAACGCACTTCGCAATCCAGATTTTGTACTGCAGAAACCCAATGGATAACACCTTTGGGTTTTACACCATCTTCAGGATCCTTACCCAGAGTTCCCTCAATAATGCGCGCACGAATTTCGATAATATTTCCCGCCGCATCTTTGATGGCTTCATCTGCCTCAATGACATAGGCGCCACGCAAACGAACACGCTTACCCAATACCAAACGTTTGTATTTTTTATTGGCTTCCTCACGGAAATCTTCCTGCTCAATATAAACAGTTTGGCTAAACGGAATGGTACGATCCCCCAGATCATCGCGATTCGGGTGATTGTGAACAGTAAGAATTTCAACCTTATCCGTTGGATAATTTGTCAGCGTCACTTTTAATGGGCGCAGTACACACATTGCCCGCGGCGCGTTTTTATCCAGATCATCGCGCACACAAAACTCCAGCATCCCTACATCAACTACACCGTCCGAACGAGTCACACCAATGCGTTCACAGAAGTTGCGCAGCGATGCAGGTGTGAAGCCGCGGCGACGCATACCAGAAATCGTTGGCATACGCGGGTCATTCCAACCATCCACAAAACCTTCATCAACCAGCTGTTTTAATTTGCGCTTGCTGGTAACAGCATAATTAATATTCAGGCGTGCAAATTCATATTGGCGTGGCACTGCAGGTACCGGCAAATTTTGGATAAACCAGTCATACAAAGGTTTATGATCTTCAAACTCCAGAGTGCAAATCGAATGCGTAATGCCCTCTATCGCATCGCTTTGACCATGGGCAAAATCGTAAGAGGGATAAATACACCATTTGTCACCGGTTTGATGGTGATGGGCTTTTTTAATGCGATAGATAATTGGATCACGCAAATTAATATTGGGCGATGACATATCAATTTTTGCACGCAGTGAACAAGAGCCCTCTTCAAATTCACCTGCGCGCATTTTTTCAAATAACGCCAGGTTTTCTTCAGCCGAGCGATCACGATAGGGACTATTTTTTCCGGCCTCGATCAAAGTACCACGATATTCACGCATTTGTTCTGCGCTTAGATCACAAACAAATGCCAGTCCATTTTTGATAAGGTGAATCGCCCAATCGTATAACTGATCAAAATAATCCGATGTGTACTTAACCTTTCCTGCCCAGTCAAAACCGAGCCACGTTACATCTTCCATAATGGAATTGACGAATTCTTCGTTTTCTTTTTCTGGATTGGTATCATCAAAACGCAGATTGCACGCGCCGCCAAACTCTTCGGCCATTCCAAAATTCAAGCAGATGGATTTTGCGTGACCAATGTGCAAATAACCGTTTGGCTCTGGCGGAAAACGGGTAACTATTTTGGTGTGAACCCCCTGCTCCAGATCCTTGCGAATAATCTGCTGGATAAAATGGAGGGGTTTGGTTTTCACTTCGTGGGTATCGTTGCTTGCAATCGCAGAATGATTGTCGCTCATGGGATAACAAATCCGTTGGGTAATTCGTGACTTGAAGCAACCCCACCTGTATTGGGTGAGGTTGCGAAATTTGGGGTTATTCTACTGATTTGATGGTTTTTTTCATACCTCGGCGGATAACACCGGGCATAGTTGAAAACGTCAGCAAAGCTCAAAAAACACTCAGTTTTTGCCGGACGGCGGCGGTGCCGCGCGATAATCACTACGGCGATTCATCTGATAACGCCTGACTGCCTGGTTGTGATCAGCCAAGGTGTCTGAAAATTCACTGGTGCCATCACCTTTGGCCACAAAATACAGCGCTTTTCCTGGGGCTGGATTCAAAGCCGCCTTGATTGACGCAGCGCTTGGCAATGCAATCGGTGTCGGCGGCAACCCCTCGATTGTATAGGTATTGTAAGGTGTCGCCTCTTCAAGGTTTTTACGACTAATGCGCCCGCGATACTGATCTCCCATACCGTAAATAACGGTGGGATCAGTCTGTAATTTCATCCCCTGTTGCAAACGCCGGACAAATACACCCGCAATTTGATCCCGCTCGCTGTGATGCCCTGTCTCGCGCTCAATAATCGAGGCCATAATCAAGGCCTCATAGGCGCTTTTATAGGGCAAATTGGCTGCGCGCTTTTCCCACTCCGCATTTAACAGACTTTCCATTTTACGAAAGGACTTTTGTAGAATTTCAACATCGCTGGTATTGCGGCTAAAGCTATAAGTATCCGGAAAAAACCAACCCTCAGGGTGAGTGATGGCTAACCCCAGGAGCGCGAGTTGCTCCCTGCCTGTTTTGCCAGTCAATTCATGCCTAACCGCTGGATTTTTCTCCAAGGCTGCCAACGCCTGTTTGAATGTCCATCCTTCCACAAAGGTCACCTGATACAAAACCACATCACCTTTTTTTAATTTTGCCAACAGAGATTCAGGTGTGGAACCAGAAGCAAAAAAATATTCCCCGGCATGCACCTTATTGACGTTGGTAACGCGAGCATATAAGCGTAACAAGCGGGGATAATCCAAAACTCCCTGCGCCCCCAAATCATTCGCCAAATGGCTGAGCGATTGCCCTTGCCTCAATTCATAATGATATCCCTGGCTATCAATATTTAACGGGGTGGTTAGCCAATTCTGGAAATACAACCAAGCAGCGGTGGCACTGACGAGCCCAGCCATATAAATAGCGGCAGCAATAATTAGCAATTTCAGGGAACGAGAAATTTTCTTCATAACTTAATCAATAACTACATTCAAAAATTAGGTGTTTCGTAGCCAGTCTAATAATTTTTCCTGCAATTGCCGAGTCACCGTGTGACGTAATATAAGATCCATACCGGCGATGCTATTCACAGGCCAAATCCCAAACACGCTGTTGGATAAAAATATCTCATCTGCCGCTCGCAAATCACTCAGTTTCAGCTGAGTAACTGTTACCGGCAAACTCAACTGCACCGCAAAAATATCAATAATTGCACGTCGCATCACCCCTACAACCCCGGCCATGGATAAATCAGATGTAAATAGCTCGCCGTCTTTTACCATAAATAGATTGCTGACGGTTGCCTCAATCAGATTGTCATCAACGTCAAGCAACAAACCTTCAGCAAACTCATCACGCCACTCCGCGCGCGCCAAAATATGCTCCAACCGATTTAGATGTTTCATGCCAGCCAGAGCGGGATTTTTACCCAAACGCAAATCGCAAACACGCACACCAACACCACCACTAAAAAAATCAGATTCCAGCGGCTCTCCGGCAAAAACACCTATGCAGTAGGTGGGATTTATTATCTCGG
>JAGKXD010000072.1 GCA_021151525.1 Cellvibrionaceae bacterium
GTTTTAAATAGTGTTGGGCGCGATCTTTATGAAAAATTCTTTCTGAACTACACCAAAAAGCAATGGGGGCTTGATCCATCTGAATTGAAAGCTGGGGTAGCCGCTCGTATTCCCGTACGCACAAATAAAGATGACCGATATTTTACTGACACATTTCAAGCCATGCCACTAAATGGCTACACTAAAATGTTTGAGTCAATATTAAATCATTCGAATATTAGCCTTCAAACAGGCGTCGACTTCAATAGCATAAAATCGCAATTCCCGCTGCATCACATTATTTATACGGGTCCAATCGATGAATATTTTGATTATTGTTTTGGAAAGCTTCCGTATAGATCCCTACGTTTTGAACATGAGCACTTTTCAAACGTAGAAAAATTGCAGTCTGTGGGGACAATAAATTACCCTAACGATTACGAATACACACGCATTACTGAGTTCAAACATTTGACAGGGCAACAACATCCAGGAACATCTACAGTAAAAGAATATCCGCAATCCGATGGCGATCCGTACTATCCAATTCCGAATGATGCAAATGAGGCGCTGTTTAAACGTTATGAGACGCTCGCCAAAAGCGAGCCGAATGTAACTTTCGTTGGTCGATTAGCGCAGTACCGTTATTACAATATGGATCAAGTTGTGGCTGCGGCACTAACTGCAGCAGAAAATTTAATAGAGAAATTTAAAAAATAAAATGCGCATACTCTATTTATGTAAACGGCAATATATGGGGCATGACGTAATTGAAGATCGTTACGCACGACTTTATGAGCAACCATTTCAACTAGCTAGCTTAGGGAATCATGTATTAGGTGTCTGCTTAAGTTACCGTAAATGTACGCCGAAAAATGAATTTCATCAGACAGGCTTAGGTAGTATGCAATGGATCGGTCTATCTGCGGGTAAATTTCGCGAATCCGTTCTAACTTACCCATTCAACCTGTTAAAGATCGCCCGCCAATTTAAGCCCGATATTATTGTTGGAGCATCAGATTGTCTTCACGTTATATTAGGGCAGTGGATTGCTGCAAAGCTGAACTGTCAGTATACCGCGGATTTATACGATGACTATGAAACATTTGGTCTTGCAAAAATTCCATTCGTGAAATCGCTTTACAGGAGGGCACTCACGCGAGCGAAAGTAATTAGCTGTGTGTCGCAATCTTTGAGCCATCACATTAAAAGCCATATAGCTCCAAATGCACTAACACTTTCTCTTCCTAGTACAATCAACCAATCTATTTTCTATCCTCGCAATAAAAATTCTATGCGACAGAATTTTGATTTACCTTTAGATACGTTGATTGTGGGAACCGCAGGTGGATTAACGCGGGAAAAGGGAATTGATACCGTGTACAAAATGTTCGTTGAATTAATTTCACAAAACCCCAAGGTCGTATGTGTAATTGCAGGAGTTACCGATCCACAATGCACCCCACCGCAACATGAGAGGATTATACACTTAGGCAAATTAACTCACGAAAGAGTTGCTGAGTTATTTTGTGCTCTAAACGTTGGTATTGTTTATCTTAGAAATACGCGCTACGGCCAACTGAGTTTCCCACAAAAAGCTTACGAAATGGGTGCATGTAAAATCCCAATGGTTGTTGCCGAGATTGGCGACATGAAGAATATTTTTTCACATGACCGAAATGAACTTTATACTCCAGATAGCCATCAAAGTCTTACTAGTGCTGTAATAAAACAACTTGAGTCCCCGTGCTTACCGGATTTGATTATTGAGAGTTGGGTGGAGCAAGCAAAGAAGTTGGAAACAGCTTACCAAAAAGCAATACGTGGCAACTAAGCATTATCACTTTAATCAAAGTAATGTTTTTATTTAATCACCTCGGCCAATATGTTTTTTAATTTCATTCCAAAATTTTCCCACGAAAATTCTTTAGCATAATTAATTGCCGTATCAACTGTCACTCGATTATCATTCGAATCATTTAACAAGTTAATTATTTGTTGCGCCATATTTGCATAATTTCCCGATGAAATTAGCCAGCCCGACTGGCCATGCTTGATAGCATCTGGCACCCCACCAACTGAAAAACCAATCGTGGGCACCCCATGCGCAGCAGCTTCTATGGCTACCATTCCAAATCCTTCCACATCATTCGCAAGCTCTAGCACAGGGAAAATTAATGCCCTAGCACTACAAAACGCATCACTTAAGCATTCGTCATTAATCGTACCTAGCAAATGAATATTGTTCTCCATCGCCAAAGCACCAATATGTGATTGAATTTTTTGCTTAAGGCCAAATTGTTTATTTATTGCTGCTGTGGCATCTGCGCCAATAATTAATAATTTACTTTGAGGGTGCTCACGTAAAAGCCTCGGCATGATATTTGTTATAAATTCAACAATTCCTTTTCGCGGAGTTAGCCGTCCAACAATCAATAATATAGGTGCACTGCCGAGATCGTAACTCTTGCGAAATCGCTCCTCCCGCTCTTGCCTATTATCTAGTTGCGGAAGCATAGTACCAGGCGGTAAGACGTATACTTTTCGATTATTAATTCCCGCATTTATAGCCAATATGCGTGAATGATTACTATTCACAATGACTAAATCACTTTTTTTTATGCAAGGCAAAAAAATGCGGCGGTAGATTAGATTATCCACAACAATATCTAATCCATGCAGGTAGCAAACTAATTTAGCTCCAGTGAATTTTGCTGCAAAAAAGCCAGCCAATATTGCCGATCCGCTCCCGCAAAAAACTACATCCGGTTTTTGTTTTACGGAAAGCCTTAGAGTTTTTATTAAACTCGAAAGAACATATTTCCATAGCGGCGATGCATCAAATTCAGAAAAATGAGGTTGGCCATGAAACTGAGCACTTCCTTTTGGCCCAGATACAGAAACGTCGAAACTTTCACTCAGCACCTGACAGATATGAAAGTTTAACTTCTCCATTCCCCCAATTAGCGGTGGAAAATTTCTGGTTACCATCAATATTTTTTTATTTGGCATTGTTAATCTCAAATCAGAGTAACTCTATCAAGAGAGGCTAAGTGAAAAAGTTACCCAATTAGATATCAGTCTCTAGGCCTTGAGTCTCTTTGTATATGAGTGAGGTGATCTGCTCAGAAATTAAACCCATTAAAAATATTAGCACTGACGTGGTAAATAGCAGCGCTGACATGTTAGTAAATCTGCCTACGGTAAAAAATGTATACGCGTAATAAGATGCTGCCGTAAAAAAGAATGCGAGACTAATCGGAAAGAATAACTTTAAAGGTGAAAACAAAGTCCCTATTTTAAAGATTATTAATAGAAACCTAATACCATCCTGCCAAATGCGAATATGACTTTGCGTCCCTTGCAATCTCTGTTGTACATCAATAGGCACATACCCAACAGAATAGCCCGCTCGAAAAAAGCTCATAGTTATAGTTGTCGGATAGGAGAATCGGTTTGGCAATAGCGTTAAAAATTTACGGAATTTATTTACTCGAACCGCACGAAATCCAGAGGTGAGATCTTCTACATTATGCCCCACCATCCAACTCGCAAACCAATTGTAAAATTTATTTGCCATGCCGCGATGAATGCTTGCTTGTCCCTTTTTATTTCTAGCGCCCACAGCCATGTCAAAACCTGAATTGAGTTTATCTAGCAGCTTTTGTATATCTTGCGGCAAATGCTGGCCATCTGCATCCATACAAACCAGAGTGTCACCCTTTGCAGCTCTAAGCCCGCTTTTTATGGCTGCACCATTGCCTTTACTGTAGGGATGAGCGACTACATTCACACCATACTTTTTGGCAATCTCAATTGAGTCATCTGTAGATGCATCATCTACAACAATAATTTCTGCTTCTGGGTATAGCTCTTTTAATTGTGGCAAAACTAGGCTCAAGCCCTTAGATTCATTTTTTGCGGGTAATAAAATACTCAATTTCATTTAACAACCTCTGGAGCTTTCAAATTCTCAACGTAATTAATACCGGCCGCCTTGAGATTCTCATCTAGAATTGCTCCCAACCTTTTAAACTCTGATTTATAAAGTTCACGAGATCGTTTAAGCGTTTTATCTGGCTGAGCATTAAAGACACTTTCAGCCTGTTTAAATAACATGAATGCCTCTACCGGGCGATCCGCATTGGCCATAATCGCAACCATACTTAAAGCAGCATCGGTTTCGCTGTACATCGAGATTGCCTTACTAAACTGTTTGAGCGCTTGATCATAATCTTTCAAGCTTAGATATATAAGCCCTTTTAAATAAGGAGCGAGCTTTTGAAACGAATAGACGTTTTTATAGTTTTTATTTTCGCTCAACGCATCCAATAACTTAATCGTCATAAATTTGTAGACGTCATCTGCATTAGGATCAGAGACTTTTTCAGCTAGATTTCTCAACCCCATCACTGACTGTGCATCAAAGGGCTGTGTTTTTATCATGCCCTCTGCGCGCAAAAAATCTGACTCATTTGCGCGCTTTGCATAGACCTTGATTAATATGTTGTTGATGACAAGCAAACTACTTTGCGGAAAGCGCGTTACAGCTGCATCCATATGAGCAATAGATTCATCATACCTTCCTTGATTTAACAACAAAGCACCAATTTTATTTTGCGCTCTCGGAGACTCAGGCGTTGATGCCGCCCAATACATTTCAAGCTTACGAGTATCAGACCATATGTTGGTTCGCTTCCACGTTAAAAAACTCATAACAATTAAAATTGACAAAGCAACTAAAATAGCGGCGCCCTTTTTGTCTTTTTCGTAAAGTCCGACTATCCACACAGGTATGGGCAAAAAAAGAAACGCAGCAGCCAAGTAATTTCTATGTTCAAAATATAATTCCAAACCAACAACTGTTGACTCAAGCAAATGAGCAACGAAAAAGAAAAGAATTCCGATTGAAAAAAAAGGAAATCGTCTACGCAATAAAATTGCGATAACAAATAGCACAGACAAACCCATCAAACAAAATAGCGTACTAATGGGCTCAAACAAACTACGGGAAAAGTTATATCCATCCTGAAATAACCCTCTTCCTTCAATACGAGGAATGTAGAGGTGATACAAATACTCACACACTATTCTGGGCTCGGTTAACAACCTTTCCGGCTGAGTAAATGGTCTGCTGGGCCATGCGTCGGGAGAAAAATTGATTTCTTTTCCGAGTATATAGAAAATAACAATACTTGGAGCCGCGAAGAACACCAGCCGCCACCAAAGATTGAGCTTAGGCAATGTTTGTGGGAGGCAAAATTCAATTGCCATCACCATTAAAGGAAGGAGCACACCATTTTCTTTGCTCAATAACGCGAGCGGTGTTGCGATGCCCAAGCTAAGACTCATCCAAACATATGCCGCAACCACTTTGTTAGCAACTAGCAAGCAACGTCCGTATAAATAACCTGCCAACCCAGCAAACACGAACATGGCAGCTAGTTGTGCCATACGTTGAACAACATATAGCGTCGTGGACACCATATATGGGTGAAGCATCCAAATACTTGCACTTAGCAGCGCTACCCACGCCGCCGACTTATCATCTCGACCAAACAACCTCATTAACTGCAAGGTTGCCCAGCATAAAAACAAACCTGTCAAAAGGTGTATTTTTAAATTGGTAAACTTGAACCACTCAGCATGCGAGGGCCAGGTATTATCATCCAATAGAAAGCTGGCCAAGGCCAAGGGACGCCCTATGGGACTTGAAATTCCATGAAACACAAAGTTCTTGAAGGTTTCAAAATCAGTAACGCCACCATAAGAACCAAGCTCTTCAAGGTTAGGGTAGTCGTCAAATAAAAATCCACCTTGCAGGCCGGGAGTGTACAAAAAACAGACAAGTGACAACACCAATAGCAGCGAAACAGGTAAAAGCATTTTATTATTGGCGTTCATCTTTAAGCCCTCCCTAAAACAAAAATGCCCGCATAATGCGGGCATTTTATAGTAAAGCTAACTAACCTATCTGCAAGAAGAAGGCAAATATTTGTCAGCCATAGCAGTACCAGTTACACCTTTCTTACAAATCCACTTAATTGAACCAGCAGAGGTAGTTGGACTAAGGGAGATGGTTTTATCTTCCAAACCTTTAGCAACTTTACCAGCTGGTTTCATTTGTGCCGTAACAACACCAGTGCTTCCAATAGCTACGTTACTAACGTATTTTCCAGAAATACTAGCTGCTGCTGCAATACCTGCAGAAGCATTGTTAGCTGGATAAGTACCTTTGTTTGACCAGAATTCTGAAATTCCACCTTTAGGACCTTCAAACAAAACGATGGCTTCAGATACTTGTGAACGAGCAGTGTAATCTTGGTATGCAGGCAGCGCAACAGCAGCCAAAATACCGATAATCGCAACTACGATCATCAATTCAATCAAGGTAAAACCTTTTTGCATAGCTTTCATAATGAATCTCCGAAGATTTAGGTTATCTATAGGTTGTAAAACTCTAAACTCACTAACACATGAGCAATTGCCATACCAATTTAGTTATTTTGGTTAGTTTTCTATGTTCGACTCAATAAAGTGACACCAAAGTCTACATATACAAATAACGCGAAATCAGAATAACGCCAAACAACACAAACCAGCCAGCCCTCGCACCAAAAACTTCTCACATTTTGACATCTCAATACGCGTAAACCCAACAAATAAACGCATTAACTGACCTTTTTTGTCACATTCAAGCCAAATCTGCTCATGCCGAGTCGCGAACCACTTAGTCACGCCAACATCAACCTCCAAGCAGATCTGATTTGTGTGTAAATTGATTGATCGAGAACGAATTTTAAAGATCGGCGTCTTTATCACACCTATTCTTAGCCTATACTCATGTTTTTAAGCAGAATTGTAGAAATTACAGTAGGTTATCGTTTACAGTTAAGAATATCATTCAGATATTGAACTCTTTCTAATAAAGCTAAAAATACTTAGGGTTGCATATACTTTGGCAGGAGCACCCATATGAATACCCCCACGCATTTGAATGGCCTTGCTCGCCGCTTGGTGGCAGACAGCCTCCTTGACGCGGAAGTTGCTAAAAAGGCGCTGGCTCAGTCAGCCAAAGAAAAAATGCCTTTTGTACAGCATTTGGTCTCAAGCGGGCTATTGGATTCCAGAACCATTGCTCGTGCGGCCTCGGAAGAGTTCGGCGCTCCACTCTTTGATTTGGATGCACTGAGCAAAGATGCGATTCCCGATAAACTTGTGGATGAAAAGCTGATCCGCAAACACCATGCCCTTCCCATCATTAAGCGCGGCACTAGGCTTTTTCTTGCAGTTGCTGATCCAACGGACCTACATGCTCTTGATGAAATCAAATTCAATACGGGTTTAAACACCGATGCCATATTGGTGGAGGCCGACAAACTCGCCACGGCGATAGAAAAATTTCTAACCGCACAAGACAACCTAAACGATGCACTCGGTGGATTGGATGATGCAGACCTAGAAAATCTTGACATCCAAGCGGTTGATGAAGACGGTGGAGGCGAAGATAAAACATCGGAAGCGGACGAAGCCCCGATTGTTAAATATATAAACAAGATTCTTTTGGATGCCATCAAAGGCGGCTCGTCCGATATTCACTTTGAACCCTACGAAAAGGCCTACCGTGTCCGCTTTCGTACGGATGGGGTTTTGCATGAAGTTGCCAAGCCTCCCGTTAATCTCGCCAGCCGCATGGCCGCCCGTCTGAAAGTTATGTCACAAATGGATATTTCAGAGCGGAGAGTCCCGCAAGATGGGCGTATAAAACTCAAAGTATCCAAAACTCGCGCCATTGATTTCCGTGTGAACACCCTGCCGACACTGTTCGGTGAAAAGATAGTATTGCGTATTCTTGACCCAAGCTCCGCCAAACTTGGTATTGACGCATTAGGCTACGAAGATTTTCAAAAGAAACTTTACTTAGATGCACTGGCGCAATCGCAAGGCATGATTTTGGTGACCGGTCCAACAGGTAGTGGTAAAACGGTTTCGCTCTACACGGGCTTAAACATTCTGAACACGCCAGAACTCAATATTTCGACAGCAGAAGACCCCGTGGAGATTAACCTCGAAGGTATTAATCAGGTACAGATGAATACCAAGGTTGGCCTTACCTTCGCGGAAGCCCTCAGGTCATTCTTGCGTCAAGACCCGGATATAGTCATGGTGGGTGAGATTCGCGACTTGGAGACCGCTGAAATCGCCATCAAAGCGGCTCAAACGGGTCACTTGGTGCTATCAACTCTCCATACCAATAGTGCACCCGAAACCTTAACTCGTTTAATGAACATGGGGGTTCCAGCCTTTAATATTGCAACGAGCGTTAGCTTGATTATTGCCCAACGCCTTGCACGCCGCTTGTGTACTATCTGCAAAAAGCCCGCAACAGATATACCTCCAGCGATTCTCACCGAAGAAGGATTCGACGATATAGGTATCCCAAGATCTGAATTTCAACTCTTCCATCCTGTGGGCTGCCAAAACTGCAATGGCGGCTACAAAGGTCGTCTGGGTGTTTATGAAGTGGTTCGCATCACCCCTGCAATCGCCAACCTTATAATGGAAGGCGGCAACTCTCTACAAATTGCGAGAGTCGCAAAAGAAGCAGGCTTTAATAACCTACGAGTTTCCGCATTGCGTAAAGTAGCAATGGGGCTAACCAGCCTCGAAGAGGCTAACCGAGTCACCAAGGATTAACCTATGGCTACCAGTGCTACTACCGCTCAAAAAACAAAAACAGCAGCCAAGCCAAGCGCTGTCACTAACACTTATGTGTACAAGGGTGTAGATAAAAAAGGCACTCAAGTTCAAGGGGAAATTAATAGCTCCAGCCCTGCCCTAGCCAAAGCCCAGCTATTAAAGCAAGGAATTTCAGCCAAGTCTGTTTCCAAAAAAGCAAAGCCGCTTTTTGGTTCAGGCGGAAAAGCAATCAAGCCAGTTGATATAGCCGTGTTTGCCCGCCAAATGGCAACCATGATGAAAGCCGGCGTTCCGCTAGTGCAGGCTTTTGATATTGTGGCAGATGGTTTGGAAAACCCGAACTTGCGCAAACTCGTGCTCACTATTCGCGATAGCGTTGCCGCCGGTGGTGGCTTTGCCCCTTCTCTGCGTGAACATCCCAAATATTTTGATGATTTATTTTGTAACTTGGTTGATGCCGGTGAACAAGCGGGTGCGCTAGAAACCATGCTGGACAGAATTGCAACCTACAAAGAAAAAACCGAGCGATTAAAAGCAAAAATTAAAAAAGCTCTTAGCTATCCGATAGCAGTTGTTATTGTCGCCATTGTAGTTACCGGCATTTTGCTAGTGAAAGTAGTTCCGCAATTTGCGGAAACATTCAGCAGCTTTGGCGCAAATTTACCGGCATTTACCCTGTTCGTTTTACATCTCTCTGAACTTGCACAATCTTATTGGCTAATCATATTGCTTGGTATTGCCGGAGGAGTGTTCCTTTTTAAAGAAGCGGCGCGCCGCTCAAAATCTTTTTCTTATTTAATTGATCGTTATGTGCTGAAAATACCGATTGTTGGTCAAATTATTTACTTGTCTGTGATGGCTCGTTTTGCACGTACCCTGTCCACAACTTTTGCCGCCGGTGTTCCCTTAATTGAAGCTCTGACTTCTGTTGCAGGCGCCGCTGGAAATCAAATTTATGCAGATGCCATTATCAAAATTCGTGAAGATGTTTCTACAGGTATTCAACTTAATACCGCATTGAAAACTCGCGGAATATTCCCAACACTCTTAATACAAATGGCCGCGATTGGTGAGGAGTCTGGTGCGCTTGATGCCATGCTCGATAAAGTTGCAACCTATTATGAAGAAGCCGTAGATAACACTGTAGACAGCCTCACTTCCTTGCTCGAACCGATGATTATGTCAGTGCTGGGAATTTTGGTGGGCGGATTAATGGTGGCGATGTACATGCCAATTTTCCAACTTGGCCAAGTGGTATAACAGTGTCAGATTTAGTCAGAGCATTGGAGTTATATCCATTATTAGGAACAATCAGTGCAGGTATTTTAGGTTTACTGGTTGGTAGCTTTTTAAACGTTGTGATTTATCGCGTCCCCAAAATGATGGAGCGCGAATGGCGCGACCAGTGCATTGAATTTTTGGGCGATGACAATATCAAGGATGATGCGAAGAAACCATTCGCACCAGAAAAATTTAATTTAGTAACACCCAACTCCACTTGCCCATCCTGCGGACATCAAATAAAACCGTGGGAAAACATTCCTGTTATTAGCTATTTATTTTTGCGCGGAAAGTGCTCTGCTTGTAAAACGTCAATTTCTTTGCGCTATCCAATTATAGAATTCGCCACAGGTGTTTTGTCTGCGATAGCGATATACAGTTTCGGCCCAAATACAACTGGTCTAGCATGCCTTGTATTCACTTGGTGTCTTATCGCACTAACAATGATTGATGTAGATACACAATTATTGCCGGATAGTATTACTCTGCCATTATTGTGGTTGGGATTAATTGCAAACTCATTTGGCCTTTTTACGTCTCTCGATAGCGCGCTCTGGGGAGCAATCGCCGGTTATCTTTCACTCTTTTCCGTCTACTGGTTATTTAAGTTATTAACGGGAAAAGAAGGAATGGGGTTTGGCGATTTCAAATTGCTGGGTGCGCTAGGTGCATGGCTCGGCTGGCAAATGTTACCGCAAATTATTATGTTAAGTGCATTGGTCGGCGCAATCATCGGCATCAGTATGATAGTGATTCGCGGACGCGACAAAAATATTCCTATTCCCTTCGGCCCTTATTTAGCAGTTGCTGGTTGGATTGCGCTTATGTGGGGCCACGATATCAATCAGCTCTACTTAAATTACGCCTTCGGTCATCACTAATAGTGAACTCAAGATGATTATTGGTTTAACCGGTGGTATTGGCAGTGGGAAATCTGAAGTTTCATCCAGATTTGAAAAGTTGGGCATCACGGTCATAGATGCGGATGTTGTCGCACGGGAAGTAGTGACTCTTGGAAAGCCTGCGCTTAATACAATCACAGAACATTTTGGATCGAGCATACTTTTAGCTGACGGCAATCTAGATCGCAAAAAACTACGTGAAGTTATTTTTGAAAATCCCTCCGAAAAATTATGGCTGGAAAATCTACTTCATCCTATTATTCGCACTGAAATCATTACACAACTTAATCTAAGTAAAAGCCCCTACGCGATTCTTGCTTCTCCATTATTGCTTGAAACAAATCAACACGAACTCGTAGATCGCATACTGGTGGTAGATGCGGACGAAGCTCTACAACTCACTCGAGCCAGTTTGCGAGATGCAAGCAATGAAGAACAAATAAAAAAAATTATGCTTACTCAAATGAGCCGCTCAGAGCGTTGCAGCAACGCAGATGACATAATTCACAACCACGGCAATTTACTGGAACTTGAACAGCAAGTACAAAACCTGCATGAGCAATACCTTAAATTGGCGCAGAAAGAAATTTGAAGATATGCAAACAACAAATGATACAGAACCAATGAAGCTCAACTGCCCTACCTGTAAGAAAGTGGTGTTATGGAATGATGATTTCCCGTTCAGACCATTTTGCTGTGATCGTTGCCGCTTAATTGATCTCGGCGAATGGGCCAGTGAAAATCATAAAATTGCAGGCAGCTCTTTGGATATAAATTCTGAAGAAAATGTAGATGATTTTTAACTGAATAAAAAATTCACCACCACTCACTAATCGCCGCAATTCCTTGAGCACCTTTTTCTATAGCGGTTGGCAAATCTGACTCTTTCATACCTCCCAAAGCGAATACGGGAAGAGTCGCTTTCTCTACCAGAGATCCAAACTCCAGCCACCCCATTGGCGTTTGTTGTGGATGAGATACTGTTACTGATACAGGCGACAAACAAATAAAATCCACACCAATTTTTTGAGCATGCTCAATTTCCAATTGATTGTGGCACGCCGCGCTTAAGAGCACATCCTTCTCGACAGGGCGATGACTACAACTTAAAAGATTTTTTGAGCTTAAATGCAGCCCCAATCTATAAGACGATTTTATTTCTACAAAACGTTCTGTGCTGCTATTAATCAACAAAGTCGCTGCATAACGACCGCAAAGCTCAGCAGCACGTTCAATTAAAGAACTGCTTAGTTCGCTTTCTTTAACGCGCAACTGAACTAAATTTATTCCACGCTTGAGCGCAGACTCTAATCGCACAACAAATTCGTCACTATGCTGAAATTCGCCCGTAACAAGCAAACGATTAGGCAAATTAATGGCGGTAACAATGGGCCGATTTGCAGCCGGAAACTCGTACTGATGCAAATCAGCAGGCGCAACCCAAATAATGGGTTGCCCTTCGTTGCCTTTTGCAATACCAGTGAAGCCTGTGACCTTATGAACATCCAACAGAACAATTTTATCGCCATAGTCGTGGCGAATTTTGATGAGTGGTTCAGTTGCATGTACTTCAATCGCCAGCTCTTCACTGAGCTCACGCTTTAACGCATCGAACAGACTTTCATTCTGCTCTACTTTTCCGCCAGGAAACTCCCACAAACCTCCTTGATGGGTTTTATCTGGGCGCTTGGCAATGAGAATAGAGCCATTCTCGCTAAGAATGACTCCAACGGCAACATGAACCACACGGGACAAATCTATGCTTCCTATTCTATGCGTCTAAGCTATATATCTAATGTTTACGATCTGTAATCCGCATTGATGCGGACATATTCATAAGAAAGATCTGTGGTCCAAATAGTTTCCGCAAAATCGCCGCGATTCAAATTGATATTAATTGCAATATCAGAACCGCTCATCACTTTTTGCCCCTGCTCTTCGGTATAGCTTGCTGCGCGACCGCCATTTTGCACTATAAGCACATCATTCAAATGCACAACAACTTTACTCGCATCAAGATTATTCAAACCAGCATAACCAATAGCAGCAACAATACGCCCCCAGTTTGGGTCCGATGCAAAGAGTGCAGTTTTAATCAGAGGTGAATGTGCAACAGCATAACCCACGTCGAGGCATTCATCGCGATCAGCTCCGCCACTTACCACAACCGTAACGAATTTAGTTGCACCTTCGCCATCACTCACAATACTTTTTGCGAGATGGATATGTGCTGCCAAAATAGTCGCACGAAGTTTTTCATAAAGCTCTCCGCTTGCTTCAGTAATTTCTGGCAAATCCACCTGCCCTGATGCAATCAAAATGCACGAATCATTGGTAGAAGTATCGCCATCAATGGTGATGCGATTGAATGATTTATCTGCCGCTTCACGCGCAAGTTGTTGCAACAACGCTTGCGAAATTTTTGCGTCAGTGGCGATGTAACCCAACATAGTTGCCATATTGGGCTTAATCATGCCCGCACCTTTTGCGATGCCATTTACCGTAACTGTTTTACCTTGGTATTCAAACTGCTCGCTAAAACCTTTTGCTCGAGTGTCTGTTGTCATAATGCCTGCACCAGCATCATCCCAACCATTTTCATTGGCTTTGGCTAAAGCCTCAGGAATAGCAGCAATAATTTTTGCAACAGGCAGCGGCTCGCCAATTACACCTGTGGAAAATGGCAATACTTGTTCGGCCTTAACACCCTTTGCTTCTGCAATTGCTGCGCATGTTGATTTTGCATCAAGCAAACCTTGCTCGCCTGTACAGGCATTAGCATTCCCTGAATTAATTACTAAAAAACGAATTGAAGCCTTACTTAAGTGTTCGCGACAAACAGTGACAGGGGCAGCGCAAAATGCATTTTTAGTAAATACACCAGCGACATTACTACCTTCTGCCAACTCAAATAGAACCACATCGCGGCGATTTACTTTTTTTATTCCTGCACAAACTGCAGTTAACTTTACACCTTTAACAGGATGCATTACTGGGAAAGGATATTCACCTACGGCCATGATTTTTCTCACCATTCAATAATTAGCACTAACAAAAAAGAGATGCAGAACATCTCTTTTTTGAATTCTATTTCACAACTAGAAAATTATTACTCTAAAGCACCGTGACAGCTTTTGAACTTTTTACCAGAGCCGCAAGGACATGGATCATTACGCCCCACTTTACGCCCTTCGCGAATAACTGGCGCCTGCGTTAATTTCGGCTGTGGCATAGCTTCAGCCAATGAAGCAACTTGCTCATGCTGCAATTGCATTTTTTGGCGCGCCAACTCTTCGCGGCGCTGCTGTTCCATTTCTTCCATCTGCTCACGTGTAATAGGCTCAACACGTGCCATTAAATGCACGGTTTCACGTTTTACGTTATTCAACATACTTTGGAACAGCTCAAAAGATTCGCGTTTATATTCTTGCTTAGGATTGCGCTGAGCGTAAGAGCGTAAGTTAATCCCTTGACGCAAATGATCCATACTTGCTAATTGCTCTTTCCAGCAGTTATCGAGCACTTGCAACATCACTTGCTTTTCAATCTCTAACAAAATGTCGCCAACACGCTCGCATTTGGAATCATAAGCCGCTTGAATTTCGTCAATCACTTTTTGACGCAAGCTGTCTTCATGCAAGCGAGAATCATCTTCCAACCATTTTGCGATTGGCAACTGCAAACCGAAGTCTATTTCAATTTGTTTTTCTAACCCTGAAATATCCCATTGATCCTCAATGGATTGCGGTGGAATGTGAGCCAACAACATATCATTCACAACATCCGCACGAATTGCAGTGATCGTATCGCGGATATTTTCTGCTTCTAATAATTCATTACGTTGATGATAAATAATTTGACGCTGGTCGTTAGCCACATCATCGAATTCAAGCAATTGTTTACGAATATCAAAGTTGCGACCTTCAACTTTACGCTGGGCTTTTTCGATTGCGTTGTTAACCATGCGATGCTCAATAGCTTCGCCCTTTTCCATACCCAGTGCTTGCATGAAGCTGCGCACTCGCTCCGAAGCGAAAATGCGCATCAAGTTATCTTCCAACGACAAATAAAAACGCGTTAAACCTGGGTCACCTTGGCGACCAGCACGACCACGCAATTGGTTATCGATACGACGCGACTCATGGCGCTCAGTACCAATGATATGCAAACCACCAGCATTGATCACAACTTCGTGACGTTTTTTCCATTCGTCTTTAATTGCAGCAATTTGTTCCGGTGTAGGATTTTCCAGAGCATCGACCTCTGATTCCCAACGACCACCCAATACAATATCGGTACCACGACCAGCCATATTGGTTGCAATTGTCACAGTTGCAGGGCGACCTGCTTGCGCAATAATTTCAGCTTCTTGCGCGTGGAATTTCGCGTTAAGTACGCGGTGCTTAATACCCGCAGCATTTAAACGGCGCGACATTTCTTCAGAAGTTTCAATCGATGCAGTACCCACCAAAATAGGAGCATTTTTTTCTTGGTAAGCTTTAATGTCGTTAACGATTGATTGATATTTTTCTTCAACCGTTAAAAATACCAAATCGTTTAAGTCGATACGTTGCTTAGGTTTGTTGGTTGGAATTACCACTACATCCAAACCATAAATTTCGCGGAATTCGTAAGCTTCTGTATCAGCAGTACCGGTCATACCAGACAATACTGGGTACAAACGAAAATAGTTTTGAAAGGTAGTAGACGCGAGTGTTTGGCTCTCACTTTGAATTGCAACACCTTCTTTCGCTTCAATTGCTTGATGCAAACCTTCACTTAAACGACGACCTTGCATAGTGCGGCCAGTGTGCTCGTCAATCAGCACAACCTGATTTTCTTGCACAATATATTCGACATCGCGATGGAAAAGCGCGCGCGCTTTTAATGCAGAGCCCACGTGATGCAACAAGGTCAAATTGTTAGCTGCATAAAGATTTTCGTCCTCTTTAAGCAATCCAGCATTCACCAATAACTCTTCTACACGTTGATGCCCCTGCTCAGTCAACTCAACTTGACGACCTTTTTCATCAACAGAAAAATCACCTGGATCCGTTACAATCTTACGATCACCATCTTCACCATTATCTGTTTGTTGTTTTAATTTACTCACCAAAACGTGCATGCGCTTATACAGCTCAGAACTGTTTTCCGCATGACCAGAAATAATTAGCGGCGTACGCGCTTCATCAATCAAGATGGAGTCCACCTCATCCACTACCGCAAAATTTAGTGGACGCTGAACTTTATCGGCTTTATTGAGCGCCATGTTATCGCGCAAATAATCAAAACCATATTCATTGTTAGTGCCATAGGTGACGTCGGCACCATATGCGTCACGCTTAACGTCAGATGGCTGCATCGACAAAATTACACCGACGCTCATACCCAAAAATTCATATACAGGACGCATCCAGTTAGCGTCGCGGCTTGCAAGATAATCATTCACAGTTACTACGTGTACACCCCTGCCGGCCAATGCGTGCAAGTAGCTCGGTAAAGTTGAAACCAAGGTTTTACCTTCACCGGTACGCATTTCTGCAATACGGCCTTCATGCAGCGTCATACCACCAATTAATTGCACATCGAAGTGACGCATATTCATTACGCGGCGACTGGCTTCACGCACTACCGCAAAAGCTTCAGGCAACAAGCTGTCTAAGGTTTCACCCTTTTGATAACGGTCACGGAACTCCTGTGTTTTAGCTTTTAATTGTTCATCAGTTAATGCTTGCATCGCAGGTTCCAAGGCGTTGATGCGAACAACAACCTTACCCATGCGCTTAAGTTCACGATCGTTTTTGGAACCGAATATAGACTTCAACAACTTGTTTAACATTTTTCTTACCATCAATTACAAAATAAAAAAGGATAACGCCAAGTAATTGCAGCAGCATTACTCAGCTGAAAATAGATGGGCAAAAGCCCGAAGAAAGGAAATTATCGACTAGCAGTATGAAGGTAGGTTGCGGGGTCTACCACGCGGCCATTTTTATAAACTTCGAAGTGAACATGCGGAGCAGTAGAACGGCCAGTTGAGCCGACAAGCGCAATGACTTGGCCTTTTTTTACCACATCACCGGCTTTTACCAAATTGACCTTGTTGTGTGCATATCGGGTTTCAAAATTCCCGCCATGATTAATCTCTAGCAGATTACCGTAATCACTAGTCAATGTAGATGAGACAACAACGCCCGAAGCAACAGCTGTCACAGGGGTGCCTACAGGGGCAGTAAAATCCATGCCAGAATGAAATTCTTGCTTGCCGTTAAACGGATCTGTTCGATAACCGAAAGTAGATGACATGTAGCCATTTTCGACTGGTAAACGATCAAACAACGACTCTATTTCAAAACTGCGGGAGAGAAGTATGGAATCAAGAGCTTTAAACTGTTGCTCACGATTTTGAACACGCTCTGTGAGCTGATCCATTGAAACCATGAAGTCTGCGGGCGAAACATTTGTTAGGGATTCGTTGGTTAAAGGCCCTCCAACCCCAGGTGGCTGAGCAAAATTGAACTCGCCTTTATCAAGCTTTGCGACCTTTGTGAGTCGCTCACCTACTGCATCCAATCGCACCAAGCGCGCCTGCAGTTCTGCAACTTTGGCGGTGAGCGCGGCTACTTGACCTTCACTTTGTTTACGTGACTTTTCCAGCTTTTCTTGCTGCTCACTTAGGCTATTACCCCAGCCTTGAGCCTCAGTGTTAAAGGCATCTTTTTTATCGAAGTTAACTAGCCAGTTGTAACCCCAAGCGCCTATTACAGTCGGTATCCCCAATAAACAGACAGACAAAAACGCACGTGTCCAACCACCCAGGGTTAGACTACGAGTTTGCCCATGATCTGAATTGACGATAATAATCTTCATTTAATAGTAAATTCTTGGCTTCTGTAGCGCTGTCATTTTACTAGATTAACCAAAGTCACAGTCCCACAACGGGCACAAGCCCAATGCAAAACCGATGAAATTACTCTTTGTAAATCAGCTAGTTATAGTTGATATTCAATTTTTCAAGAGTAACGACTAGTACTCGGCGAACTTTTATTGGATGCCGGGGGGCGAAATATCTCACAGTAAGGCGGGAATTTCCAACAAAAATTGAGTTGCTCCTCACAGGCAGAACAACTCATATTTGAAGACTTAAGCGGCAGACGCAGCTTTTGAGTAAGTAATGGGGGCAGTTATTTCATCATCGAAAGTAACATATTCCCATGCATCCTTTTGTTCCATCAACAAGCGTAGTGCGCGGTTGTTGAGCGAGTGACCCGATTTATGAGCGCGGTATTCGCACAGCAGACTGTTCCCCAAAAGGTACAAATCACCAATTGCATCGAGCACTTTGTGCTTCACGAACTCATCTTCATAACGCAAACCATCTTCGTTCAGAATACGGTATTCATCGACAACAATCGCGTTATCCATGCTACCGCCTTGCGCCAGACCTTTAGAACGCAAATATTCGATTTCATGCATAAAACCGAAAGTGCGCGCACGGCTAATCTCTTGTACAAAGGACTTACTGGAAAAATCAACTGTTGTTTCTAGATTGCGTCCTTGGAACACAGGCAAATCAAAAGCAATTGAAAAGTTTACTTTAAAACCGTCAAATGGAAGAAAGGTAGCAACTTTATCTCCATCCTTCAGCGTCACTTCCTTTAAAACACGTACGAATTTTTTAGGAGCATCTTGTTCTTGAATACCAGCCGACTGAAGCAGAAATATAAAGGGTCCAGCACTGCCGTCCATGATAGGAATTTCAGGCGCATCGAGCTCTACCACCGCATTATCTATTCCCAATCCTGCCATAGCGGAGAGAATGTGCTCCACAGTTGAAACGCGCACATCATCTTTTATTAGACAGGTTGATAAGGTTGTTTCGCCCACGTTATGAGCAGTGCCTTTGATTTCAACAGGGGGATTTAAATCAACGCGACGGAAAATAATGCCCGAATCAATTTCGCCAGGAAGGAGAGTTAAGTAAATCTTCTGGCCAGTATGAAGGCCGACACCCGTTGCACGAATGGCATTTTTGAGTGTTCTTTGTTTGATCATGGAAGCATAGCCCTTTAAAAAAACCAAAGAGTGTTCAGAATACACAAGCAGCAGGAGCGACTTGTTAGGGAATACTACTTGAGTATTCTGAACAGATGCTGACAACTTATCCTAGCAGCCAACATCTTCATAGGGCCATAGTAACAATACGAGGGACGGCAGGCCAGTTGAGCAGCACAATCACCCTCATAGTTAAAGCTTAAATTACTCGCACTAAAACTTAGTCAGCTTGACGACGCAAAAATGCTGGAATATCCAGATACTCCAAGTCTTTGTCAGCCAAAGGCGCTGCCGCAACTGCATGCGAAGATGCATTAGCACGCAAATGTGCTGGGCGATCTAAGGCACTGTAATCAATTTGACCAGAGCTGCGACGAGTATTGTCGATTACAACTTTTGTTGGCGCAGGCTTAACCACTTCTTTCGGAGCTGGTGCAGCCGCCTGACCAACCATGCCCAAACCAGTTGCAACAACAGTTACGCGCAACTCGTTAGTCATTTCTGGATCAATTACAGTACCCACCACTACAGTTGCATCACCCGATGCAAACTCTTCGATGATGCCCCCCACTTCGGAGTATTCACCCAAAGACAAATCGATACCTGCAGTGATGTTAACCAAGATGCCGCGAGCGCCTTGAAGGTTTACATCTTCCAACAATGGGCTGCGAATTGCAGCTTCGGCCGCTTCACGCGCACGGTTTTCACCACTCGCACGACCAGTACCCATCATCGCCAAGCCCATTTCTGACATAACAGTGCGAACGTCTGCAAAGTCCACATTCACCATACCCGGGCGAATAATCAAATCTGCAATGCCTTGAACTGCACCGAGCAATACATTGTTTGCTGCCTTGAATGCATCCAACAATGAAGTTTGTTTACCCAACACAGACAACAATTTTTCGTTTGGAATTGTGATTAAAGAATCAACGCGCTCGCCCAATTCTTTGATGCCCGCATCAGCAATTGCCATACGCTTGCGACCTTCGAAAGGGAATGGCTTGGTCACAACGGCCACAGTCAAAATTCCCAATTCACGTGCAACTTCTGCAACCACTGGCGCACCACCGGTACCGGTACCGCCACCCATACCTGCAGCGATGAACACCATATCGGCGCCGCGCAAGACTTCAGCAATGCGCTCGCGATCTTCCATTGCAGCCTGACGGCCAACTTCTGGATTCGCACCGGCACCCAAACCTTTGGTCATGGTATTGCCGAGTTGCAAAACTGTGCGTGCATCAATATCTTTCAGTGCTTGCGCGTCAGTGTTAGCGCAAATAAATTCTACGCCTTCAACTTTGTTCGCAATCATGTGCTTAACAGCGTTACCGCCGCCGCCGCCCACACCGATAACTTTGATCACAGCGCTTTGATGAATGCTATCTACTAATTCAAACATGGCCACTCCCCTTTTCCCTTAACAAGTCTGCAAAAAATTAAAATCTAAAAATAAAAT
>JAGKXD010000180.1 GCA_021151525.1 Cellvibrionaceae bacterium
TATTAATTTTGCTTTAATAAACCCACCAAAACGGTTTAACACATCCGTTTTTGATGTTATTGCAAGAGTTCCACTTACTTTGGGAGTACCCCAAGAGTTTTCGCTGATTATTTCTTGCTCTGTAACATCAATATTGCCGCGGTTTTCAACCAAGTTAGCACCCAGTTGAATTGAGGGTTCATCCGTGTTTAATCCAATCAACTTAAATTTTCGGCTCGCCCTAAGATTACCCAGACTTTTGAAATCACCTACTGCGTTGATTGCAAGTGTGTGACCGCTAATGCTGGCTTGTGCCGACGAGAGATTAATATTTCCCTGACTAATCAACTCAGCTTTTCCGTCTGTAATCACAGCAGAATTAAGCACAATAGAATTCTTTGACACCTCATCAGCCGCCAAGGATTTGATCATTATTAATTCAGGCTGCGCATAGACTTTGCCTTGGTATTTAGTGATGGCTTTAAAATCCGATGCCGTACTCAAATTACCACTAAGATTTATAGATGCAGCAGCAATGAGGTTAATCGCCCCTGAGCTAATATTTGCATCTACCTTAAGTTCAGTCGCACCAGTACGAATTTGATTCACCTTTAATGTCGTGTAATCAACATCCATACGGCCATGCAGCAGGCTAACACCACCTGAAGCAACTACTTTGCTAACCCCCGGAATAATTGCATCACCAAAATTTTTACCGTTAACATCGGTGGTGTATTGCTGTGTGTTGATAATACCGCTGGTGTGAACAACTTCAGCTAAAAACTCTACCGATACCACATCACTTGCACGCAAGTGATCGACGAAAACTTCACCACCCACCTGCGAGGTTAGCGCATCTATGTCGCTGGTAGCCGCTGTTAGAGGTGTCGAAGGTATAGCCACGGCAAACGTCACACGCCCTGCATTTTTAAATGCACATTTGGAACATGTGATACGTTTGGAAGCAGCAGAGTTAATCAAAAGAATATCGGCGGGCTCACCTATAATTTCGATACTGCTATTTAGGGCAATGTCTGCAGCATCAACAATTATCAACTTAGCGGCTTGCAAACCATTCGTATAAGCATCACTAGTGTTGAGAATTTTCAATGGACGATTGACAGCAAACTTCGTCAATTTGTTGTAACTGATTTTTGATGGATTTGGCGTTTTAGCTACCAACATATCCGCATGATTTAACGGAGTCCATTTCAAACCCTGCAATAGAGCATCACCCAAATCAGAAACACCGTGCACATCATCAAAGTCGGGTAATATTGCCGCATCAACGGTTAATGTCTTCATTGGTGCACGTACACTGTTACCAGATTTATCCAGCAACTCAGCATCAACTTGATAACTGCCCGGGACTGTTGGTATCCAGCCAGCTTCATAAGGCTCAGAAAAATCCGGAATTGCAATCTGTTCACCATTAACAAAGAATTTGACTTCTTTGATTTGTTTATTCAAGTCAATTGCCTTTGCAACCAAGGTATACAATTCACCATTATATATTTTGGTATCTGGCTTAGCCTCAATCGATATTGACGGTGGTTGTGGCTTCACAACACTAATAATGCCCACATTGGTTGTTAATATTTTGCCATCATCAAGATAAGCAGTTGCTTTAATACCATAATTACCCGGTTCCGTTGGCTTCCAGTACTTAATTCCGCTCGCCACATCGTCCTGCAAATTTGTTAACAGTTGGTTATTAGCGTAATACTCAATTCGCGGTCTGGAGCCATCACTATTTTTCCAAGGCCACAAGTCTTGATCATAAACAGCAGCAAATAACATAGCCGCTTCAGTTTGATATATTTGAACAGTCTTACCAACCTCTGGTGCAAACAACGCTATTTGTGGAACCAGCGAACTTTGGCTTGAACTGGAAGAGGATACTGACGAGGCACTACTTGAGACATTTGTAGTAGGAGCGCTTGACGATGAGCGAGATGTGCTGCCTGAGGTTCCACTGGCATAATCTTCAGGCGTTAGGACGTCAACGGGATGCATATCACTTACCGCCGTACCTTCATTTGTTGCCTCTGCTTGGGCAAACAAATAATCACGCCCGGTTTCCGTTGGGTTCCAAGATACTGAATAAGGCGCAGTGTAATCGACACCTAATAATTTCTCACCATAATAAAAACGAACATTATGGATAGAATACTTAGTTGTTTGTGCTTCAGCGTTAATAACTATTGAATCGCCCATTTTTACTTTAGCTGGAGCGGAAATTAGCCTTACTGTTGGCAAGGTAAAATTCTTACATCCTGTATATACATTAATAGGCATCACATCAGAATATGCAGAACAAGCAGCTAAATTATTGAAAGGGCAAATACGCCCTCTATATTCAAACTCACCTGGTGCATGGTCCGCAAAATATACCTTAAATGGAGGCAAATCCCCAAAGGATACAGATTTTTGTGCTATCGGTGCAGATGACCATTCAGCTCCATGCAAACGTTCATAAAGTTGATACACCATATCAGTCGAGCTGCTTTTTGAAGCATTAAAATTCACACCAAAGAAACAATCATCATCCAACTCGATGCCGCTTAGTGATGGCGCAGTTAAGCCATGTTGAACACTATGCACAGCTGACGTGGATATATTTCCAAGGTTATCGTAAGCAATTGCTTTAAATTCAAAGATGCCGGCATTCTTCAATGTAAAACTGGATCGATAAGGTGCTGAGGCTGATGCACCCACCAATTGATTATTTGCATAGAACTCAACTTTGGCGATTGTACCGTCAAAGTCTTGTGCATTAGCGAATAACGAGACCACAGAACCAAATGGAACGCTAATGCCATTGTCGGGAGATATCAAGGTAACGGCTGGTTTTGTTCCTGGTTCAACAACTGTGATGCGTCGCGTTTGAGTTGTTGACTTCACAAATGTTCTATCAGAAGCAACAGCGCGGACAACATATTCACCTACACTTGCTGGTTGCCATTCATAGTTAAAAGGCGCCGTAGTTAAAGGAGATGGGTTAATCGCGTAATTATTTATGTAAAAATTTACATTAGCCAAATCGCCGTCTGGATCGGAAGCAGTAGCAGATAATTGGATTGAATCACCCAATTTGATAAATGTATCAGATACCGGAGCCGTCAAATTAACAACAGGCATGCCAACCTTAGTAACAACTAAAGTTGACTCTTGCGATACCACGCTTCTGCCACCGCCCAAATGGCCAATAGCTTTAATGTAATAGGTGCCGGCCTCCTCTGGTTTCCACCAGACCACTTTTCCAGCAGGGTCTTTTCTAACATTTGTTAGTAAATTTCCATTGACATAAAATTCAATTTTTGCCTCTTGGTCATCGTTATCCAACCAGACAGTGCCATCTGGGTTTTTTACGGCGGCTAGCAATGGAAACTCCGCGCCCAATCCAATTTTTTCTGTAATGGTACGGCTCGGCGAGCTTAAGTCCACATGAGGAGCAGGTCGACTCGATGCACTGGACATGCTTGAACCGGCAGAACCAGGTGCGGTTATATAAATGCTGATAGCACCAGAGGCAAATTTGATACCTGCTGAATCAGTAGCAATAACTGAGAGTTTATGTTCCCCCGGAGTTAATGGAGTCCATGTAGTTAGATAAGGAGCTGCGTCGTCATTGGAACCAATTTGAACACCATTATCATAAAAACCCAAATGGCGAACAGAACCGTCAGGGTCGGTTGCAGATGCAGTTAACAAAATAGGCTCACCCTGCATGTAGCGAGCACCAAAAACTGGTTTGGTAAGCGATGCTACTGGGGCACCAACTTGAGTGAGTTTATACACCCCCTTGTTCGAGCGTAGATATGTACCATCATCCAAGGTTGCATCTGCCTCAACAACAAATTCACCCGCCATTGGAGGCTTCCAAAACTTTATGCGACTCCCTGTATCTGCCCGCAAAGCTGTTTGCAACATGCCATTAATGTAATAATTGATTCGTGGGTTTGTACCATCGGAATTTTTTAACTGCTCACTGCCTTTATAAGGCGTTGCCAAAATGGCTAATTCACCATTATATGGATACGTGTAGGTTTCCAATACATTTGGAGACCCTAAACTTAAAAAAGGGTAACCAGCTGAACTGACAGATGAATTTGCGGATGATGACCATGAAGACGTAGAGGGGGCATATGTATCTATAAACCGATCATTTTCATACACCGATGTGCTCACCAGATCTCCAGATACTGGAGAGTAATTTAACTCCTTTCTTTTATAGTTGTGCTTAAATACACCTGCGGACGCAGGTTGGATCAAAGCAAATGCATATGTATTGGCTTTTACCAGCGAACCATTTTCAAAATGGTAGCTTGCATTCGGCAATCCTGCATAAGGCCAATCTATACGATATTCTGTCTCTATACTCTCGCCAGAAAGCGGATCATCAATTTTAATTTTTTCAAAACCTAATAGACCACGGCCACCCGCTTGCGATCTTAGAATCCAATAAGAGTATTTTTTATCAACAAGATTTGTCACCTGCCCTGCAACATTAGCTATCCTTTTGACCCTGGTAACAATTGGCAGCAATGAAACGTGCTGAGAAATCCTAGCCATACCAGTACTGCCGAGACCAGCCAAAGGTTCATTTATTTTTTCATAAAAAGTAGCCATATCCACGTTAGTCGCAACTAACGAATTTGACGTTAAGGCCACTCCAATTTTTAACGGTGTGTAATTAGAGCTCTCCCAAAACGACTGGCACTCAACATTGTAAGCACATGTCCTGGCAGCCACTTTTCCAGGACGAATCAAACTCTGATATTCGATCTCCGTTGAGCTTCTG
>JAGKXD010000073.1 GCA_021151525.1 Cellvibrionaceae bacterium
TCTTAAGACAATAAAAAAGGCCGCCCCTGTTTTTGACAAGGGCGGCCTTTTTTATTAGTTTTCATTTTATTCTTCTACTGGCAAAGCTTCACTCAACACTTGCGAACCGCTCCCGCAAGCAATGATGGTACGCATCACCGCCTCAACTGAAATATGCGGCAGCAACTCAACACTATCTGGCCCCAAGTGATAAACCATACCCGATGTCAAAAAAGGCGCAGTGGGGACATACACCGTAAAATCACCATTAGCATGTTTGGCCGTCACAATGCCCGTAACCGAGGTCGGCACATTGCGCCCCATAATGTAAGCGCGGCAGGCTTCACCTTTCAGCAAAGATGTATTTCCTTCGCCGCCCAACAGTTGCGACACAAGCTTATTAATCGTTTGATAACCGGGCAAAATCTTGCCCAAAAAATCATCAATCAAATCGTGAAGCCATTGGCCAATATTAGTTTTCACCAAAAGGCCAATTAAAAAGCAGCCCAGCAATAAAATCGCAACACCGGTAAAGTCAGCCATGTAGTTTGTAAGCGGCGACCAAGTTGCCACCCATTCATTAAAAGGCTTAATCAAGCGGCTGATAACACCAAACAACCACTCAGCAAATAACACCAAAATGGCGCCCGGCAAAACCACCATAAAACCACCGAGCAAGGTGATACTGACAAATGACCGCAAACGCTTCATGATACTCGCCTTATAAAGAACCAATGAAAGAAGACAACATTAAAACCGACGGGAATACTTTTACTGCTATGAAATATTTTATCGGCCTATTCTGCCTTAGCCTAGCAACGATTGCGAATTTCTCTTACGCACAAGCCACATCGCTCGCTGGCGCAACCACGATCCACTATAAAATTCTCAGCGAGCGCTCGCACAAAGCCAGCCTTTTTACGCAGGGCTTTCTGATTAAAGACAATACGTTTTACGAAAGCAGCGGGCTCTACCAAAAATCCCAACTCGTTAGCTACCCCATTGCAGAACCCGAAAGCACATGGGCAAAAATGACTGCGCCATTTACACAAAAGCAACGCATTCCAGATCGCTTTTTTGCCGAAGGCTTAACACTACTCAACAACAAACTCTACTTAATCACATGGCAAGAGCACACCGTCTTTATTTACGATGCCACCACCTTTTCGCTACTAAAAACCCTTAACTACACTGGCGAAGGCTGGGGATTGGCAACCGATGGTAAATACATTATTCGCAGTGATGGCAGCAACCAATTATTTTTCCACAACACAGAAAGCTTCGCGCTTGAAAAAACCATCAGCGTGAAATATAAACAAGAAGCGATTAGCAACCTTAATGAATTGGAGTATGCCGAAGGTTTTATTTGGGCGAATATTTGGCATGACAATCGAATTATAAAAATTAATCCAACGACAGGAGAAGTTGTTGGTGCATTGGATTTTTCTGAAACAGTTAAAACCCTAAAAGTGAAAGATGGAGAAAGCGTGTTAAATGGAATTGCTTACGATGTAGATAAAAAGGCATTTTGGATTACAGGGAAACAATGGCCGAAAATGTTTTTGGTGAAATTGCAATAAGGTCTATTTATCAATAAATATTCATATCCCGCCCACTCTGCGCTGCATATGAATTTATATGGGAGTCGTCATCCTCGCGTAGCGGGGATGACGACTCCCTACTAATTTTAAAGCAAGTAGCCCGTAAGGAATGAAACGCATTACGGGATTTTAATTCCCCGTATTTCGCGTTGCTCCATACGGGCTACGTCATTAAGACTCCAACCAAACATCCCTAACCCATTGCCAAATCGATGGCCAGGTTTCGTCGGTTAGATCGCCATCTTTCCACAGAATAATTTCGCCATCTGGATCAGCGCAGTAGTAAGCGCCTTTGTCTTCACAAATTGGCAACAAATAATGCGGCACACCTTCAGACCAGGCTACTGCGGTAACTTCTGGCAAATAAGTATGTGAATTAGGATCTGCTGCGGTAACTGGCTCTAGGGTTCCGTAAATAACATCGCTGGCTTCCAATAAATAGGTACGAACATCGCGTGGAATTGGCAGCAATAATTCCTCTTCAATCATGACCAATTGATCTTCATCCGGCAGATCCAATGGAACCGGAACCGATACATTGTGCTCACGCAGTAAATCTAAAATTTCTTCCATCTCATTCACTCTTTTTATGGACTAGTTATAACTTACAACTATTCTGTCTTTTTCAATAATTTTTTGCGGTCTTCTTCATACTTGTCGTATGTCGGGCCAATACGCTTTAAACACTCATCACGCTGTACGGTCTGTAATTTATCGCACTCCAGTTTATTACCATTTTGCACTGAGTCATAAACCTGTTGATTTGTGCAAGCACATAAACCAGCTACCAACAGCAAAACTCCAAGAGTTGATTTCACAATGACCTCCTAGTTAAACATTAATGGGCAAATAAAGACATCTGCGTATCGACCAGTTCGGTCATATTTTGTTCCATAAAATGTAAAATACTATCGGCAACCGGCATGAGCTGTTTATCTACATAGTGTTGGTAGTCCAGCGGGCTTTGTTGTGCCTCTATGGGTTCCGCGCCGCTTGTAGTAATGACATAGGCAATCCAGTCACCGCGCCTTATAGGTTTCCCCGTAAGTTGTACATATTTGCGCGCCGCTTGAACTTGTGGAGGAACATTTTTTTCGTATTCATGCAAATGGCGACGCAGGCGTTTGTTGTAAATTAAATCTGCATTGCGTTTACCCGCTAAAACATCGGCCACTGTGACGCGCACAAAATCGAGATAATCTTCGCCGGCAAATACTTTGGCGTAAAGCTGCTCTTGAAAATCTTTGGCAAGACGTGTCCAATCAGTGCGAACATTTTCCAGCCCTTTAAACACCAGCTCATGCTCGCCGTTATTATCCACCACGCCTGCGTAACGTTTTTTAGTACCTAAATCACTGCCACGAATAGTAGGCATTAAAAACTTGAGGTAATGAGTTTCAAATTGAATTTCCAAATGGCTTTTAATGGCGTGTTCAGCTTGCAGAGTTGATTTCCACCATTGGTTTAATTCGCGCGCCAAGCGATCACCAATTTTTTGGCACTGCGTTTGATTTTTGGGTGTTTTGCCTACGCAATTATTTTCTACCCACACAAACAACGAATCTGTATCGCCATAAATAACCGAGTAACCCTGCTGCTCAATCCAATCGCGGCTACGTTGAATAATTTCGTGCCCTCGCAAGGTAATTGAACTGCAAACCCGCGGATCAAAAAAACGGCAACCCATAGAGCCCAAGACACCGTAAAAAGAATTCATAATAATTTTTATTGCATGGGAGAGCGGTGCATTTTTTTCGCGTTTGGCAATATCTCGCGCCGACCAGAGATGCTCAATAACTTGCGGTAAAATATGCCCTTCGCGCGCGAATTCTGCGCCGTTAAACCCAACCACTGTTTGCTCAGGTTCAAGCTGTTGATGCTGAGCAATCCAAAATGCGCAGGGGTCAATTAAAAATGTGCGGATAATACTGGGATACAGGCTTTTAAAATCCAGCACCAAGATATTATCGTAAATGCCGGGGCGAGAATTCATGACATAGCCGCCGGGGCTAATGACATCAGACTCCAGTTCACCCAAATTTGGCGCAACGTAACCTTTGCGATGCAAACGCGGCAAATATAAATACTCAAATGCAGCAACCGAACCACCAATTCGATCCAGCAACAATCCCGTTAATTGGCTCCGTTCCACCGCAAAGTACAGTAACTTTTTATCCGCAAAAATATCCCATACCAATTCACAGTCGCGCAGATTATATTCCGCCAACGCCAATTTATTTTCTTCAAACAATCGCGAAATATCTTTGCCGCGATCAGAGCCTTGCAGCAGTTTTCCTTTTTCTAATATTTGCTCAGATACAAATTGCAATGAATAACTTTCAAACCTATAGTTGGCGGCTTTTAATAATTCAATACCATCCAACGCAACGCGCCCAGGAATAACCACAAAGCGACGACCATCGCCTTCTTCTTGCCGCCAATGTATCGGTTGGTTACCGCGCCCTACCGCAAAGCTAATATTTTCTTTTTGGCAGAGGGTTTCCAACACCCATAAATCAAACTGTACGACACTCCAGCCAATTAAAATATCGGGATCATAGGCATTCAGCCATTCTAAAAATTTTTGTAAACACAGCTTTTCAGTTGGGCAAAAAATAACGGCATCTGTATCTTCACTATCACCCACAACAAACACTTTGCGTTCATGCTCTGCCCACACTGCAATAGAGAATAATTGCTTGGCATCCATTGAAGTTTCTATATCCAATGAAACCATTTTTAACGGAACGCGAATTTCAGAGGGCTGTAATCTTGGATTAAGAATGGGGTTGGATTTATGCGAAAAGGCGGAATTGTGGATAGGTTCAGCAATATCAATTGCCGCTCCCGCAGTAACAAAACGCTCCATCAAATAGCGTTCGTGGGGCTTGATATCAGCTTCCCAAAACTGAACTCCCGTCTGAGAGAGCAACTCCAATGCATCGCGCGCGCTGCGTTGGCTTTTAAAATAAAGTGCATTTACAGCAAGATTGCGGAAGGTTTTTAAGTCAACTTCAGCCATACGCCATGTACGGAGCTTTGATAGATGTTGCGTTATTTTCTTAACATCTTCACGCAGCACAAAAAACACCATCTCTTGTTGGGTAACTTGCGTCCAACATGCGCCCCGTTCAGTCGCCCACCAAAAATCTAACACAATACCTTCGCGAGTATCGCGCCATTGGCGAGTGAGTAAAAATGCATTCAACATAAAAGAAACTAGGTAATTGCACTAAGGTGCAGATAGTAAAAGCTGACGGCGACAATCTGAAACTGCCGCTTGGGCACGAGCAAGATAGGACGCCATGGTGAGCGAATGATTGGCGACAAACCCAAAACCATCGCCATTTAAAATCATGGGGCTAAAAACAGTTTCTTGCGTGGGTTTTAATTCACGAATAATTTGATCGAAACTCGCTTGGGCTTTTTTAGCTTCTAACACATCCGCAAAATCTATTTCAACGGCTTGTAGCAATGCAATCAACGCCCAAGATGAACCACGAGCTTCATAAAAAATATCGTCTACTTGCAGCCAAGGCGTTTTGGTGTACAAAGCGCTTACAATTTTTTTTGCGTCAGGCTGTTTTACTGACATTGCTGCAGTATCTGTATTTAACGTCGGGCCAACACTTGCCGTTAAGCGTTGCGATAAATTTTTTAAGCGTTGCTCCACACCCGCCAAATAATCATTCAGGTGTTGCGCATCTGTGTGAAATTGCGCGCGCTCACCTCCCGCAGTTAGCAAGCGCAAATTATATTGCTGCAAGTGTTCAATGCCAGAACGATATTGAGATTCTGTGGCAGGAAACCCCCAGGAATTATTGGAAAAATTAAACCGCACTTCAGCTTTTTGTAAATCCACATCTATGTCGTGATTAAGATTGGACTGACTCAATGAGGCGCGCAATACCTGTGTGGTATCGCGCACTTGGGTTATTACACCTTGCTCCCAATGTGGCATGTTATCTAACCAAATGCCGGGGGGAAATAAATCATTAGCAATGTAGCCGCCGGGCTTATCAAGCAAGGTTTCACTTACAGCAATTAAAATAGAAGTTGTAGCAACCCCTTTGGGTAAAGAGGATTGAAGCGGGGCTTTTGAAATCGCTATTTGATGCTGAATAACAGTAGCAATATTTAATCTTGAAGGTTCAGCACTCCAATAAATTCCTACACCAATGGCGCCGACCAAATAAATTACAAAGCCGTAGATTGCCCAACGGTACGCCGGCCGAGCGCACTCTAAGTCGCTCTGAGTATCTTCATATTCATCGCGAGCACGGCGCAAACTGCGCGCCCACAATTCTTTGACCCTAAACATTCTGAATAGGCTCATGACACCAACCTTTAATGGCCATGCACTTGATCATAAGCGCTTTTTGCCAAGGCAATCAGCTGCAGCTTTTGCCCATTGCTTAAGCTTACTACTAAGTGTAGCTCGTCACCGGTGCTTAGCTTGGTTTTGAGTTCATTAATTTGTAAATAGCGGCCACTGGCTTTTAAGGCAACCGATTGATGCGCAGGAACCAACAAACTTGGTTCTGGCATTAATTGAATGTGTTTGACTGAACTGGAACTCACACCGGTAATACTAATATCGCTATTGGAATTATTGGTGATGGTAAAAAATGCCATGGTTGTTTTACTTGCGCCCAAGGGCACGTAAAAAAATGCATTGGTAACACTTATATCCGACGGTTTTGCATCCACCGCAAAACTTGACTGGATACTTGTGAATCCCAACAGCATCAACAATAGGTATTTATTTACAATATTCACGATCAACCTTTAACAATTAATCCAAGGATTTCACTAATTTTACGCGCGCAGGCGAACCGATTTTAATATCACCACGCACTAAGTAACCGGGCACCGCATTACGTAATAATTGATAAATAAAACGACCTTCTGCATCACTGCGTGCAGTGATCAGCACGAATTCATCCGTTGCTTTGGCTTTCTGTGCAACACCCACTAATTGAGTAGTGATTTGCGGATCTTTAGCTTGCAATAATTTTGCATCCAGAATTACCTCGCCTTCACTTGGCGTGTAAGGTTTTGCAGCTTGAGCAACAATACTTCCCAATTGTTTGCGCAGAGTTTCTGCAGCGTCTTGCACCACGGGATTGTTATCAACTTCACGTGCATATTTAATCATGGTTTGTGCTTCGGTGGCGTTACCGCGCTTGGCAGCTGTGCGCGCCAATTCAACAAAGCGCAAGGAAATAGTTTGCAGACCCAATTTTGCACGTTCATTTTCTGGATCAATTAGCAACACTGAACGATAGCGATCATGGGCATTGTCAGTAATGGGATTGAGCAATTTGTTTTGCGATAAACAATAGTCAGCTTCAGACAAGAGTGAATCAATTGCTTTTTGCTGCGGGTGAACTTTAACAGGCACCTGTACTTGCTGAACAACCGGAGCTGGCTCTTCTTGTTTGGGTGTAGATTGGCAAGCACCCAATGCTGACGCAAAACCAACAATTCCTAAAATACGCACAAGTCTTAATGATGTGGAAAAATGAACAGATGACAAGCTAAACATGAATACTATCTCTTTAAATAATAACCGGGAAAAAGTTGCAGCAAGACCGAACCTGTGACACACAACGCGCACTAAAGATTCAATGAATCCCATTCTAGCAAGATGACTAGCGGCCAGACTCTCGACTCGACTACACTTGCAACAATTTATGCCACCTTGTGTCCAATCGACTAACTTTGCTGTAAGGCGCTCATTATGCCAAGTTCTTCTCGCTTGCCTGAATTTAATTTTTCAATCCTTGCAATCAAGCACATTGCTCGCGTCATGCTGGGGCTAATCCTCCTACATGCTTCCTTTACCTTTGCTGAAGAATTTAACCCCGCAGGCAATGCCAATGTCTCCACTGTAAAAGCGGCGAACTTCACCAAACAGGATGACTTTTTGCCCGTCACCGATGCCTACAAGCTCAGCGCCGAAATTCGCGATGCAGATGCCAACACCAAAAACCTGCGCCTGAGTTGGGAAATTGCCGATAAATATTATCTCTATGAGGAACGCTTTAAATTTCGCGCCACACCAGAAGTTGTCTTAACACCCACCTTTAGCCCCAAAGGTAAGCCGAAGTTCGACGAATTTGCCGGCAAAGATATGACGCTTCATTACCACGAAGTGACAGTTGATTTTCCAATTCCAGCCAGCACCGCCCCTTTTGACCTGAAAGTAACATCCCAAGGCTGTGCGGAAGCCGGGCTTTGCTATCCACCCTATTCTGAAAATCTGCATATAGATCCAAGCAAAAACACCGCCGAAAAAGCGGCCAAAGCACCCACCGCAACTGCAGCAACAACGCCTGAACCCGAATCAACGGCAGCCGCCCCTCAAGATCAGCTCTTTGTTTGGCAAGCACTTATCTTTGCCTTGTTGGGCGGCATTATCCTTAACCTTATGCCATGCGTATTTCCGGTACTGTCTATTAAAGTCCTGAGCTTGGTGCAGAGCCACGGGCGAGAGCTCAAACTCCATGGGCTTATGTATACCCTGGGTATTGTGAGTTCATTTGTCGCTTTTGCAGGCTTGCTACTTATCGCAAAAGCTGGCGGCCAAGCGGTTGGCTGGGGCTTTCAATTGCAATCGCCCGGGCTGGTCACCGCCCTTGCCTATCTCTTTTTTGTGATGGGCCTAGCCATGGCGGGCTATATTCAACTAGGCGGATCACTCATGGGCGTTGGCCAAAGCCTTACTGAAAAGTCAGGCTTACAAGGCTCATTCTTTACCGGCGTACTCGCCGCAGTCGTTGCCAGCCCCTGCACAGCGCCTTTTATGGGCGCAGCTTTGGGTTTTGCACTTACCCAACCGGCTTATGTTTGCCTAGCGGTGTTTATCGCCTTGGGCTTGGGTATGGCCATTCCACTGCTTCTATTGTGTTTCTTGCCCCGCTTTGCGCAAAACCTGCCAAAACCGGGCTTGTGGATGGAAACCCTTAAAGAATTTCTCGCCTTCCCCCTCTATATAAGTGCGATTTGGCTGCTCTGGGTGCTCACCAACCAGGCCGGCTCTGACATGATGCTCTCCGCTTGCTTGGGCGCTGTCGCCATAGCCTTTGCCTTCTGGATTTCCCGTCGCCCCGTTACTGGTTGGGCCAGCAAAAGCTATAAAGTTCTCGCCATAGTTGCGTTACTATTGGCGATATTCCTCCCCTATAAAGCGGTGAAAAACCACGATCATGACAAACGCTGGATTGCCTACACACCGGAATTGTTAGCAGATTTGCGCGCACAGGGCCGCCCAGTTTTTATCGATGTAACCGCCGATTGGTGCATCACCTGTAAGGTCAATGAGCGAACTACACTCACCCGCGAAGAAGTAGAAGCTGTGTTTGATGAGCTAAATGTGGCAACGTTAAAAGCCGATTGGACCAATGCAGACCCACAAATTAAAGAATTATTGCGTGATTATGGCCGAATTGGGGTTCCTTTATACGTTTGGTTCCCAGCTGGAAATACCAAGCACGGAACTGTTTTACCTCAAATCCTCACACCATCACTAGTGATCAACACCATAAAACCCGCAAAATAAACGAAAATAGAAGAAATTTACTGTTTTTAGCCGCTCGTTAGCCGAAGTTGCCGTATCTTGCCCCTAAAAAGCAGGAAAGATACGGTAACAGGTCACTAAAATTCCACTTTTTGCCCCATCTGCAATTACATCTAGTAGCAATTTCTGCAAACTTGCAGCGAATTTCAGCAATTTAAATTAATTTCGCACTCATCGTGGACATAAGTAACAAATTGCGGCAAACTCCCGCCACTTTTTGAAATCCGATGAAACTTGTGTCGGCCTCCCAAGGTCAAACAGCCAGTTCGCAGCTGTTCACAACAATAGGACTCACTATGGCTACAATTCTGGTACTTCACGGCCCCAACCTAAACATGTTGGGCCTGCGCGAACCAGGCATCTACGGTGCCGCCACTCTTGAAACCATAAACCAGCAACTAACCCAATTATGTTTGGATGCTGGCCACCATATTCAAACCTTGCAAAGCAACGCCGAATACGAATTGATTGATCGCATTCACGATGCTCGCAAAGAAGGCGTAGATTTTATTTTGTTCAACCCCGCCGCCTTCACCCATACCAGCGTCGCCCTGCGCGATGCTATTTTGTCGGTAAATATTCCGTTTATTGAAGTTCACTTGTCGAACGTGCACAAACGCGAAGCTTTCCGCCATCACTCTTATTTTTCTGACATTGCCCAAGGCGTTATCTGCGGTTTCGGCCCAGACAGCTACCGTTTGGCAATGCAGGCTGCTTTTTCGTTACTCAACAACTAATCAATTAAAATTCAACAACTGTTGCTAAGAGGATCCTATGGATATTCGCAAAATTAAAAAACTCATCGAACTGCTAGAAGAATCAAACATCGGTGAATTGGAAATCAAAGAAGGCGAAGAGTCTGTACGCATTGCCCGCAACAGCGGCACTGTTCAATACGTAACTGCACCAAACTATGCACCTGCGCCAGCACAAGCCGCTGCTCCAGCACCTGTAGCTGCTGCCGCTGCGCCTGCAGCAGCCCCAGCCGCAGCACCTGCTGCCGTTAGTGGTCACAGCGTTAAATCGCCAATGGTAGGCACTTACTACAGCGCACCAAGCCCAGGCTCAGCTGCCTTTATCGAAGTTGGCAAGAGCGTAAAAGTTGGCGATGTAATTTGCATTATCGAAGCCATGAAAATGATGAACCAAATCCAAGCCGATAAAGCCGGCGTTATTGAAGCCATTTTGGTACAAGACGGCAACCCCGTTGAGTTCGATCAGCCATTAGTCATTATTGCCTAAGAATTTTGCCGGCCTAATAGCTGAGGACTCAGTTTATGTTTAAAAAAATTCTCATTGCGAACCGCGGTGAAATTGCACTTCGCATTTTGCGTGCCTGCAAAGAAATGGGCATTCAAACTGTTGCAGTACACTCCGTTGTAGATCGCAATTTAAAACACGTTCGCCTTGCCGATGAAGCCGTTTGTATTGGCCCAAATCCATCGCCAAAAAGTTATTTGAACGTCCCCTCCATTATCGCTGCAATGGAAATTACCGATGCCGAAGCTGTTCACCCAGGCTACGGCTTCCTTGCAGAAAATGCTGACTTTGCCGAGCGCGTGCAAAAAAGCGGTTTCACGTTTATCGGCCCGGATCCAGATGTAATTCGCATGATGGGCGATAAAGTTGAAGCGATTAAAGCGATGAAAAAAGCCGGCGTTCCGACCGTTCCCGGTTCAGATGGCGCACTGCCAAACCCAAGCGAAGAACCCGAAAAATGTTTGGAAATTGCTGAGCGCATTGGATTCCCAATCATTATCAAAGCTGCTGCTGGTGGTGGTGGTCGCGGCATGCGCGTTGTGCATGATGCAGAGAACTTAATTAGCTCAATCCAAATCACCATGGGCGAAGCAAAAGCTGCTTTCGGTGACGATACGGTTTACATGGAAAAATTCCTGCAAAACCCACGTCACGTTGAAGTACAAATTTTGTCAGACGGCCAAGGCAACGCAATTCACTTGGGCGACCGCGATTGTTCTTTGCAACGCCGTCACCAAAAAGTTTTGGAAGAAGCTCCAGCACCGGGAATTCCACAAGAAGTTCGCGAAGCGACTTACAAAGCCTGTGTGCAAGCTTGTATCGATATCAAATATAAAGGCGCAGGTACTTTCGAATTCTTGTACGAAAATGGCCGCTTCTACTTCATCGAAATGAATACCCGTATTCAGGTAGAACATCCTGTTTCTGAAATGGTTACCGGTATTGATTTGATTAAAGAACAAATCCGCGTGTGTTCAGGTTTGCCACTTTCAATCAAGCAATCGGACGTCATTATTCGCGGTCACTCGTTCGAATGCCGTATCAACGCCGAAGACCCACAAACCTTTATGCCCTGCCCCGGCTTGGTAAAAGGTTTCCACGCACCCGGCGGTTTGGGCGTACGCGTTGATTCGCATTTGTACAACGGCTACACAGTTCCACCAAACTACGATTCAATGATCGCAAAAATTATTACCTTTGGTGATACTCGCGAAATCGCTTTGGATCGTATGCGCCAAGCATTAGATGAAACTATTGTTGACGGAATTAAAACCAATATTCCACTGCAACAAATGCTCGTGCGCGATGCCGAATTCCGTAAAGGTGGTGTAAACATTCACTACCTCGAAAAGAAATTAGGTATGGATCACTAAATTTAATAAACAACCTCCAGTTTATTAAGCAAATCCCCCAGTGTTTTTCGCACTGGGGGATTTTCATTTTGAAGCACAAATTTATTACACTGTAAATTTACATTGTTATTTAAGGAGTAGTTTGAGATTGGGCGCATACGTAACTCGCAGAGCAAGCATCGCAGACTTCAATAAAATCGCACCGCTCTTTGATGCTTATCGTCAATTTTACGAGCAAGAACCTGATCTTGAATTTGCACAACAATTTATTAGTGCGCGCTTGAACAACAATGAATCGATTATTTTTATCGCCGAAGATGAAACGCAAAATGCACTAGGCTTTTGTCAGATCTACCCCAGCTTTTGCTCGGTAATAGGTGCGCCCATTTATGTGCTTTATGATTTGTTTGTATCGCCGATTGCGCGTAAATCCGGCCTGGGGAAAATGTTATTGGAAGCGGCACATGAACACGCAGAAGCGAACAATATTCCACGCATGGATTTAACCACCGCCAAAACCAATTTAACCGCCCAGTCCTTGTATGAATCTTTAGGCTGGACAAGAGATAAGATTTTTTACGCTTACAATAAAAGCGTTTGATTTGAGTTTTTCTGATCGCTGAATTTAAAAGGGAGTTGTCATCCTCGCGCAGCGGGGATCCAGCCGTTAAAAAGCTACAATCAAAAGCTGGATCCCCGCTACGCGAGGATGACGACTCCCTACTACACTTTTACGTAAGATATTTCCGAGTAACAAATTATGCCCTGGCTTCAATTAAAAATTGTATCCCCACGCACCGAGGTAAAAAAACTCGAAAGCGCCCTGCTCAAAACCGGAGCTGCATCAGTCACACTGGAAGACAATGCAGATCAACCCATTTTTGAACCGGCATTGGGTGAAACTCCACTGTGGGATCAAGTGCGCATCACTGGGCTTTACGATGCAGAAATAAATACAGCAGAAATCACCACCAAAATTGCCAACAAATTGCGTGGGCAAATTCCTCATCACAAATGGGAACAATTGGAAGATAAGGATTGGGAACGCGAGTGGATGAACAACTACCACGCGATTCGCTGCGGTGAGCGCTTGTGGATTTGCCCGAGCTGGCAACAACCACCAGAGCCGGACAAAATTAATTTAATGCTCGACCCCGGCCTCGCCTTCGGTACCGGCACACACCCAACCACATTTATGTGCATGCAGTGGATTGACCAACAAGATTTCACCAGCTTGAATATTGTGGATTATGGCTGCGGCTCCGGCATTCTCGGTATTGCAACTTTGCTGATGGGCGCCAAGAAAGTTATCGGCGTGGATATTGACCCCCAAGCATTGCTGGCCACCACCGAAAACGCCAAACGCAACAATCTCCCGGAGGATGCCATGCCCGTCTTCCTACCCAAGGATTGCCCTGAGTTTGAGGCAGACATTATGCTCGCCAACATTCTGGCTGGCCCATTAGCTGAATTAGCACCCGCGCTTAATGCCATGACCAAAGTAGGCGGCAAGATTTGTTTGTCGGGCATTTTGGCTGTACAAGCTGAGGCCGTAAAAGCTGCTTATGCCTCATGGTTCGATTTTGATCCGCTCGCCACCCAAGACGAATGGGTGCGCATTACCGGCACTAAAGTGCGGGGATAAACGAAACAATCGAAAGCACAACCCACCTATCAATCAATAAAAAGCTTTAATAAGTTGCTTTAACTCCCGCATTTGTTTACAAATGCGGGAGGCTTAACACTACGCGACAAGAATAATTTACCGCGCCAAAGTGAGCAGTTACACTCTCAGATAAATCAACAAGGAATACCTATAACTATGGCCCAAATGGTTACCCGCTGCCCAAAATGCGCTACCGCCTTTCGCATTACCAGTACCCAGCTTGAGTCAGCTAAGGGCGCAGTACGCTGCGGCTCTTGTTTACATATTTTTAAAGCACAAGATTATTTGGTAAAACCAGTGGTAGCAGAAGCTGCCGAGCAGTCAAAATCCCCCTCGACCACCTCCACACCAAAGCCTGTATCAGCGCCCAAGCCAGCAGCACCTAAAACGGAACAGTTGACACTCGATACGTTAAAACCAGAAGCCCCCGCTCAAAAGCCTGTCGCGGCAGCAACTAATCCCGCAAAGCCATCACCAGCCGCGATGACGATGGTTGCTCCCACAACCCCAGAACCCGCCAAGCCCGTTATCGATAAAGCCAAAATTCTCGCCGACGAAGACGATGTGCTCATCAGCGATGACATGGATCAAGAAAATGAAAAAGGTTCTGCCTATGAGTTTGATGGCTTTATCGATTTAGATATGCATCCAAAGCAGACTGTCTCATTGTTTGAGCGTGAAATTCGATACGAAGCGCCACGCGAAGATGACGAAGAGGAAGAGTCAGAAGATGAGTCTTGGGCAGAAGAATTGCTTGATGATGACGAAGAAGTTCTGCATCAACTCAAAAAGCCTACGCCGCCTTTAGCGCCAACCGCGCCAGCAACCGAGAGCCATGAACATACTGAAGACCATGCGGAAGAAGCCAAAGTAGCAGCCGACGCTCAAACAGAAACAACCTACTCCGGCCCGGTCTTTAGCCTTGTAAGTGAAAACTCAGACGATACACGCGAAGAACCCGTTTTCAGTCAGGAGTTTTTAAACGCAACTCGTCCGTCAGACCAAGCTCCCGCAGAGAATTCAGAGGCATCCGCATTTGCGGCAGCTTTATTTGGTTCACAACCTGTGGCAGATGAAGACGAAGAAGAAAAACCCAACTCCAAACGCCCGGTAAAATCCTCATCGAAAATGCGCGCCTTCGATACCTCACGCGCGGCCTTGTTAATGAATATTATGCCGGCGCCAGTCGAGTTTACCGCTAAACGCATGCGCCGTTGGTACCAGCGCAAACTCTGGTCAACCTTAGCGTCAATCATGGCGATACTTCTTTTCATCCAAGTGGCCTACTTCAAGTTTGACTACTTCAGCCGAGTAGAGCCCTATCGCACAGCCTACCTTTTTGTTTGCCCCATGCTGGGCTGCAAAGTTCCAACGCTCATTGATACCACGCAAATTTTGGCCACTAACCTTATCGTACGCAATCACCCCAGCATCGAAAATGCACTCATGGTAGATGCAATACTGATTAACAACGCCCCCTTCGAGCAGCCCTTTCCCGATCTAATTCTGTCATTTAGTAAGCTCGACGAAACCCCCGTGGCTACCCGCCGATTCACACCTACAGAATATCTAGCGGGAGAGCTAGCAGGCATGCAATATATCCCTGAACGCCAGCCAGTTCATATTACCTTGGAAATATCAGACCCCGGTCCTGATGCCGTGAATTACAGCCTTTTGACCCATTAAGCGGGAACGCATTTAGTGCACCAAAATGCAACCCCTTAAAACAACTTTTTAGCTCAAAAAAACGCCAATATTTGGCGTTTTTTCGTTTTCAATCTGCCCTTGAACGGTTATCATGGCGCCCCTTTTACGCAGGTACAAAAACTCCTTTTACACCAGCGTTTGCTCAACATCAGGAGCATTTAATGTTCCGTATCGGACCTTATCAAATCGACAGCAACGTTATCCTCGCGCCAATGGCCGGGGTGACTGATCGACCCTTTCGCCAGCTCTGCCGGCAACTGGGAGCAGGTTTGGTAGTTTCCGAGATGGTCACTTCCAATTCGGAACTGTGGGGCACACGCAAAAGCAGTTTGCGTTTGGATCATACTGGCGAGGCCGAACCTATTGCGGTTCAAATTGCAGGAGGTGATCCAGAAATGATGGCAGAGGCAGCGCGTTTAAACGTCGCCAATGGCGCCCAAATTATTGATATTAATATGGGTTGCCCTGCCAAAAAAGTGTGTAAAAAAGCCGCTGGCTCAGCTTTATTAAAAGATGAACAGTTGGTAGCCGATATTCTGCAAGCAGTCGTCGCCGCAGTCGATGTGCCGGTAACCCTAAAGTTCCGCACCGGTTGGAGCACTGAAGAACGCAACGCCTTACGCATTGCACGCATCGCAGAAGATTCCGGCATAAGTGCCCTCGCCTTACATGGCCGAACCCGCGCATGCGCGTTCGCTGGCGAGGCCGAGTACGACACTATCGCAGCGGTTGTGCAAGCCGTCAGTATCCCGGTGTTTTGCAACGGCGATATAGATTCAGCACGCAAAGCCAAAGCGGTATTGGATCACACCCAAGCGGCAGCGGTGATGATTGGTCGTGCAGCTCAAGGACGCCCGTGGATTTTCCGCGAAATTGAGCACTTCCTGGCTACAGGAAACGAATTACCAGAGCCTTCTCTTCACGAAGTAAGAGAAATTTTAAGCAGCCATCTGCGCGAACTGTACTGTTTCTACGGTGAATTTATGGGGCCGCGAATCGCTCGCAAACATGCGGGTTGGTATTTGCAAACTGTGCCCGATAGCGAATTATTTCGCAGAGAATTCAACAAACTGGAAACGGCTCAAGCGCAACAAGATAGCGTACAACGTTTTTTTGAGCAGCTGATAAAGAAAGAGGAAAAAGCCGCATGAATACCGCAACTTTTATTACCCAACCGGTCAACACCAACAACACGCAAAACGTGAATCAAGCTGCGCAGCAGCAATCATTGCGTGCATGCGTTGAACAGGCTATGGAAAACTACTTCAAACATTTGGACGGTCAATCCGTTAGCGATGTTTACGAAATGGTTATGGCCGAAGTCGAAGCTCCAATGCTCGAAATCGTGTTGAAGTACACTCGTCACAACCAAACTCGTGCAGCACAAGTGTTAGGTTTGAACCGTGGCACTTTGCGTAAAAAGTTAAAGCAATACGGCTTACTGTAATTACCGCAGGCGACTCATTTCGCCACGTATAAAAAAGGGGTGGCAATTCGTTTCCACCCCTTTTTTCTTTTTAAGTATTAGGTTCCAAACTTGCAATCGATTCCATTAAATAGGGAATCGTCATCCTCGCGTAGCGGGGATCCAGCTTTTATTAACGCTGATATTATTCAAGAGCTGGATCCCCGCTACGCGAGGATGACGACTCTCTGAAAAATTGATGCATTTTATTATTTAAGAGGATTTTAAAGTGACTCATTCTGCTGATCTTGTTGCGGTTAAACGCGCACTTATTAGTGTTTCAGATAAAACCGGTATCGTAGAATTTGCGCAAGCACTTAACGCGCAAGGCGTAGAAATTTTATCAACCGGCGGTACTTTTAAATTACTCACTGAAAACAAGATTCCTGCGATTGAAGTCTCTGACTACACCGGCTTCCCGGAAATGATGGATGGCCGTGTAAAAACCCTTCATCCAAAAATTCACGGCGGCATTCTCGCGCGCCGCGGTGTTGATAACGCTGTTATGCAGGAACACGGCATCAACAATATTGATATGGTAGTGGTAAACCTGTATCCCTTCGAAAAAACCGTTGCCAATAAAGATTGTTCATTAGAAGACGCGGTAGAAAATATTGATATCGGCGGCCCAACTATGGTTCGTGCTGCGGCAAAAAACCACGCACATGTAAACATTGTGGTTAACGCATCTGACTACGCAAAAATTTTGGCTGAACTCGCTGCAAACAACGGCTGCACTTCTTACAAAACCCGTTTCGATTTAGCGATCAAAGCTTACGAACACACCGCTGCTTATGATGGTGCTATCGCCAACTATTTTGGCCGCATGGTTGAAGGCGGCAGCTCTGACTTCCCACGTACCTTCAACACCCAATTTATCAAAGCACAAGAAATGCGCTACGGTGAAAACCCACATCAAAAAGCCGCTTTCTATGTTGAAAAAAATCCACAAGAAGTGGGCATTGCCTCAGCAAAACAATTGCAAGGTAAAGAGCTTTCTTACAACAACGTTGCCGATACTGATGCAGCATTGGAAACTGTTAAATCATTTGATGAGCCAGCATGCGTAATTGTTAAACACGCAAACCCATGCGGCGTTGCAGTTGCAGATTCAATCAAACACGCTTACGACTTGGCCTACTCAACCGATAGCGAATCTGCGTTCGGTGGAATAATTGCCTTTAACCGCGAGCTTGACGCTGAAACTGCAAAAGCAATCGTTGAGCGTCAATTCGTTGAAGTGATTATTGCTCCAAGCGTTTCTGCAGAAGCAATCGAAGTTGTTAAAGCAAAACAAAATGTTCGCTTGCTCGCTACCGGTGAGTGGAGCAAAGTGCGTGTTAAAGGTTTGGATTACAAACGCGTTAACGGCGGCTTGTTAGTGCAAGATCGTGATGACGGCATCATTACTGAAAGCGATTTAAAAATCGTAACCAAGCGCGCACCAACTCCAGCAGAAATTCAGGACTTGTTGTTCGCATGGAAAGTCGCCAAGTTTGTTAAATCAAACGCAATTATTTATGCAAAACACAAACACACCATCGGTGTTGGCGCAGGTCAAATGAGCCGCGTAAATTCTGCGCGTATCGCTGCCATTAAAGCAGAACATGCAGGCCTGCAAGTTGCCGGTTCAGTAATGGCTTCTGATGCATTCTTCCCTTTCCGCGATGGTATTGATAATGCGGCTAAAGTTGGCATTGCAGCAGTGATCCAACCAGGCGGCTCAATGCGCGATGAAGAAGTTATTGCAGCAGCGGATGAGCACGGCATGGCGATGGTATTTACTGGCATGCGTCATTTCCGTCATTAATTTGTACGTATTAGTGGACACGCTGTAACCTAATTTTTGCTAACAAGAAGTTGTAATTAAGAAGGGAATCGTCATCCTCGCGTAGCGGGGATCCAGCTTTTCGCTTCAAAAGATTTAAAATCAAGAGCTGGATCCCCGCTACGCGAGGATGACGACTCCCTATTAAATGGCTGTTTACGTTAATAGCCAAACTAGAGATTCAAACCTATGAACGTATTAATTATTGGTAGTGGCGGCCGCGAGCACGCTCTCGCTTGGAAAGCAGCGCAAAGCAAACAAGTTGAAAAAATTTTTGTTGCACCCGGTAACGCTGGCACTGCGCTTGAAGCAAATATCGAAAACGTTGCAATTGATATTTTGGATTTTCCAAAGCTTGCTGATTTTGTAAAAAATAATGGCGTAGGCTTAACCATCGTTGGCCCGGAAGTTCCGTTGGTTGCTGGTGTAGTTGATTACTTCCGCTCGCAAAATTTATTATGCTTTGGCCCAACCAAAGGTGCCGCGCAATTAGAAGGCTCAAAAGCTTTCACTAAAGATTTTCTGGCTCGCCACAAAATCCCAACGGCTGATTACCAAAACTTCACCGAAGTTGAACCAGCCCTCGCCTACTTAAAAGAAAAAGGCGCACCTATTGTGATTAAGGCCGACGGCCTCGCTGCAGGCAAAGGCGTAATCGTTGCAGAAACCTTGCAGCAAGCTGAAGATGCCGTGCGCGATATGCTTTCAGGTAATGCGTTTGGTGACGCAGGTTGCCGTGTGGTGATTGAAGAGTTTTTAGCCGGTGAAGAAGCCAGCTTTATTGTGATGGTTGACGGTAAAAACGTATTGCCAATGGCAACCAGCCAAGACCATAAACGTGTTGGCGATGGCGACACCGGCCCTAACACTGGCGGTATGGGTGCATACTCACCAGCACCTGTTGTTACGCAAGCCGTTCATGACCGCGTGATGAAAGAGATTATTTATCCAACTGTGAATGGTATGGCCGCAGAAGGAAATGTTTACACCGGCTTCCTCTACGCGGGTTTGATGATCGACGCTGCTGGTACACCGAAAGTGATTGAATACAACTGCCGTTTCGGTGACCCGGAAACTCAACCAATCATGCTGCGTTTGCAATCTGACCTCGTTGAATTGTGCTTAACCGCATTGAAAGGTGATTTGGATAAAGCCACCGCAGAATGGGATGCACGCGCATCAATCGGTGTTGTACTCGCGGCTGGTGGTTACCCAGATGCTTACAACAAAGGCGATATAATTTCTGGTTTACCCACCGCTGAAGTTGCAGGCCAAAAAGTTTTCCATGCCGGCACAGCATCCAAAGATGGCAACACAGTAACCAACGGGGGTCGCGTACTTTGTGCCACGGCGCTTGGCAAAACTGTATTGGAAGCTCAGCAAACGGCTTACGCTCTCGCGAAAAAAATCAGCTGGAACGGAATGTTTTATCGCAATGATATTGCTTACCGTGCGATTGCCCGCGAGCGCGGCGAAGACTGAGCACGTTAGTCCCCGATTGATCGACAAAATACGCAAAAGGCAGCCTGATCAGCTGCCTTTTGCGTATTACCGCCGAACATAGGTTGGCTATAATCCGTCCACTCTCAGTTGAAGGGATTTCATTGTGCGCGGGCTCAGGATTGCCATAGGCCTTGTTGCCAGTCTGCTGTTGGCCAACTGGTTGCCATCGCCCGCCCAAGCCGCGGAGCAAGGGCAATGGTCGGTATTGCTGGATAGCGACGCCAGCCTGCAGCTCAGCGATGTACGCGCCAGCGGTAGCGTCAGCCGCTTTTCCCCGGTGGATATCCAGCAACTGGCCACCCCCGGCGGCAACGTCGCGCAATGGCTGCACTATCGCCTGCCAGGCAACAGCAGCGAGCGCCTGCTGCGGGTGTTCGGCCCTTACC